>CALFOL010000285.1 GCA_937919915.1 uncultured Planctomycetaceae bacterium | reverse complement strand
GGGCAGGAACGTACAAGGAATTAGTTGGGAATTAATCGTCATCTCTTGGCAACATTATGCCGCAATACGCTGGTGCAGGATCTTCCGGCAAGGGGCGGAGGTCGTCTATTGCGGTTTCTCCTCAGAATTCCGCCCAGCCCTGCGCCGACTCCTTGAGAGAATACTTGCTAACCGGTGTCGAATGGCGGACACTTCGTATCCCACCTAATGTCCGCGTCTGGTTCGGATCCTGCCATGAAATTGCTGTATTGCTGCTGCTTCGTTGCTCTGTCGACGACACTCGTCGCTGACGAGGCCGCTACGCCTGAAGGTATTGCTTTCTTCGAAACCAAAATCCGCCCGGTTTTGGTGGAAAGCTGCTACCAGTGTCATTCGGAAAAAGCTCTGGCCGCTGGCAAGGTGCAAGGTCACCTGCTGCTTGATAGTCGCGCGGCCATTCGCAAAGGTGGTGAGAGCGGTCCCGCTATTGTGCCGAAGGATGTGGCAGCAAGCCTGCTGGTTTCTGCGATTCAACACGACTCCTTCGAAATGCCGCCGAAATCGAAGTTGCCGCAGAATGTCATTGATGACTTCGTGAAGTGGGTCGAAATGGGAGCTCCCGATCCTCGCGATGGCGAAGCGGCGACTGTCGAAAAGAAAGACATCGACGTTGCTGAAGGAAAGAAGTTCTGGTCCTTTCAGCCGCTTGCCGAAGAGGCTGTTCCGGAGGTCAATGACCGCTGGGTACAGAACGACATCGATCGCTTCATTATCGCGAAGCTAAAGGAAACGGGCATCGCTCCGAATGACGCGGCCAGCAAATCAACGCTCATCCGCCGATCATATTTCGACGTTTGGGGCCTGCCGCCGGAACGCGCCGACGTAGAAGCCTTCACGAAGAACGAATCGCAGGACGCCTGGGCGAAACTGGTCGACAAGCTGCTTGCAGGTCAGCATTACGGAGAACGGTGGACTCGGCACTGGCTCGACCTGGCGCGCTTCGCGGAAAGCAATGGCTACGCGTTCGACAAGGACCGCCCCGCCGCCTATCACTATCGTGACTTCGTTATCAAAGCACTCAACGAAAATATGCCGTACGATGAATTCATCCGGCTGCAGGTCGCCGGAGATGTCATCGCCCCGCTCGATTACATGTCGCAAGCTGCCACCGGATTTCTGGCCGCCGGACCGTTCACTTCGCAGCAGACTCAGAAGGAACGTGAACGCAGCCGCTACGAACAGCTTGACGACGTCGTCGGCACGCTGGGCACTTCGATGCTGGGGCTGACAATCGGCTGTGCCCGCTGTCACGATCACAAGTACGACCCCTTGGGCCACAAAGACTACTATCGTTTCGTTGCCAACTTCGCGGAAACCGGTTTTCAGGATTACGACTGGGATCCGGACCCGGAAGGCACAAAGGCTGCTCTCGACGCTTACACGGCAGAACACAAACCGTTTCTTGACGCGCGGACAAAGTACGAAGCCGATGTCTTGTCTGGCCAGTTAGCGAAGTGGGAAAAGGAACCGCCAACGTCGCGGCCCGATCCGAAACTCACCAACTGGTTTCATGCTGGCCCGTTTCAGGCCGCCGATTACAAACAGGCCTTCGACAAAAAATTCGCGCCGGAGAAAAAGGTCGATGTCACCAAGCCGGTAGCGGGAATGAAGTGGACGGAACATGCGGAATGGAAAGACGCGACGATTCACAACACGCTGACCGGCGATCGATCCGCCAACTACGTGTTCCGCACGATCGAAGTTCCTACGCCGCTGGATCTTGATATTTCTCTGGGAGCCGACGACGGTATCAAGGTCTTCCTGAACAGCAAACCAGTCTTAGACAAACCGACGATGGGCGGCGTTACGGCTGACCAGCATCTTGTCACATTGCATCTGAAACAGGGACGCAACGAACTCCTGCTGAAGGTCGTCAATGGTGCCGGAGCTTCCGGGTTCTACTTCAGTGCGAAAAACGTCGTCACGCCGAAGAATATTCAGGACATCCTGAACCTGGCGTTGGACAAACGCAACGACAAGCAGAAAAAAGAAGTGCTCACATGGTTCGCACCGCGAGACGAAGAGTGGTCTCGTCTGAGCGCCGCGGAAATCGAACACGCAGAAAAGAAGCCAAAGCCAAACATCACGAAAATCTACGCGGCTCGCAAGGGTGGGACGACCTACAACTTCGGTGAGGATACGCGGAAGGTCTACTTTCTTGCTCGTGGCAACTCCAACTCAAAAACCGGCCTCGCCAGCCCCGCGTACCTGCGGGTGCTCATGAACAGCGAACAGCAGGAACAACACTGGCTGGGTGAAGATGCCGTGGCCGAAAAACCGGCCACCAGGCATCCTCGAATTGCTCTGGCAGACTGGCTGACCGACGTCGACACGGGTGCCGGTCACCTGGTGGCGCGAGTTATCGTGAACCGAATCTGGCAACATCACTTCGGCCGGGGCATCGTCAACACACCCAGCAATTTCGGCATGCAGGGGTCTCGCCCGACACATCCGAAGCTTTTGAATTTTCTGGCCAGCCGGCTGATCGCAGAGAACTGGAATCTGAAGGCGATCCACAAATTAATCATGATGAGCGCCGTTTACCGACAATCGTGTTCAACGAACTCTGCCGGGCAGCAACACGACCCCGAAAACCATCTCTGGTGGCGAAGGTCACCGCTGCGAATGGAAGCCGAAATCATTCGCGACAACCTGCTGACCGTCAGCGGATCGCTGGACAAGAAGATGTTCGGCATGGGATCGCTCAAAGAAGATGACCCTCGCCGCAGCATCTATCTGACCGTAAAACGCGACAAGCTGATCCCGTTGCTGCAACTATTCGACGCACCGGACGCAATCCAAAGTATCGGAGACCGCGGCGTGACCACCGTTCCTCCACAAGCACTGGCATTGATGAACTCGGGGCTTGTGCGCCAAATGGCCGAGAAGCTATCCGCACGAATTCAGGAAGCTCACGGAACATCCCCGCCGGAAATTGTCGAAGCCACTTTCTGGGAAACTTTATCAAGACCACCATCAAACGACGAATCCGTTCAAATGGCTCGCTTCATCACAGAACAAGCAGCACGCTACGAATCGCCAGACACCGCGATGAAAACCGCGATCACCGATTACTGCCAACTCATGCTCTGCCTCAACGAATTCATCTACGTCGACTAACCGCGACGCCGCGGCGGCGATGGCGGAGGCGGAGGCGGTAATGACATGGGAAGTTTTAAGCGCCGAGACGTCGCCGTTGGCTCCTCGACCGAATGAGAAAGATATTTACATGCCCGATACACCGACGTTCGATTTTGACTCTCGCCGCCGTTTCCTGAAGAACGCCGCGCTGGGTTCCGGAAGTTTGGCGCTGACCAGCCTCCTGAATCAGGAAGGCTTGCTGTCTTCCGCAGGTGCCGCTGATGCGCAGCAGGGACAGGCCGCGGGGCCTCATTTTGCGCCAAAGGCGAAATCGATTATCTGGCTGTTTATGCCCGGTAGCCCTTCGCAGGTGGACACCTTCGACTACAAGCCGGAACTCCAAAAGTGCAGCGGGCAAAAGCTGGAGGGAGCGGATCCCAAAACAGGTTTCTTCACGACCAGCGGGAAATTGCTGAAGTCTCCGTTCAGATTTCAACGCCACGGACAGTCGGGGGCCTATGTTTCGGAGATTCTGCCGAACATGGCGAAGCATGTGGACGACATGGCGTTCATCTATTCTTGCTATTCACAATCCAACAATCACACGCCGGCCATGTTGGAGATGAATTCGGGAATGTTCCTCCAGGGACGCCCGTCAATGGGTTCGTGGCTGACATACGGCCTGGGTTCTCCAAACAACAATCTGCCCGGCTTCGTCGTTTTGCATGGGCACATGCCTCGCGGCGGCAAGCCAATCTGGTCGCCCGGTTTCCTGCCGAAGAAATATCAACCAACAGCGATCGATGGCCGCAATGCGACGCCGATTTCGAACCTCGCTCGAATGGAGGCGATGAATGATCCTCAACAGCGAGCTCAACTGGACATCCTGAAAGCGATGAACCAACAGCATCAGGAACTCCGGCCGCACGAAGCGGATCTCGCAGCGCGGATGGAATCGTTTGAGCTCGCTTATCGCATGCAGACCGCTGCACCAGAAGCGATGGACGTGTCCACAGAGTCCGAAGCGACTCAGCAAGCCTATGGCGTCGACCAAAAGGAAACGCAGTTGGTCGCGAAGCAGTGCATCGTGGCTCGGCGACTTGTCGAACGCGGTGTCCGCTTCGTTCAACTGTACGCCGGAACTAACGGCGGAGCTGGTGGCGTGGCGGATGTTCCATGGGATGGCCACAGCGACATCGGAATCAATCACCGCATCGCGGCGAAGAGCGTCGACCAGCCAATTGGTGCGCTACTGACCGACCTGAAGGAACGCGGTTTGTTGGACGAGACTCTGGTAATCTGGGGCGGTGAGTTCGGGCGGACGTCAGATTCCCAGGGCAGCCTTGGGCGAGATCACAATCCGAATGCGTTTACGATGTGGATGGCTGGCGGAGGCATCAAAGGCGGCGTGCAATACGGTGCGAGCGACGAATTCGGTTACAAGGCGGTGGAAAATCGAGTGGGCGTTAACGATCTGCACGCCACGATCCTGCATCTCATGGGGCTCGACCACGAACGACTCACCTATCGATTCAACGGCCGCGACTATCGTCTCACAGATGTCGCTGGCAATCTTATTCACGATATCATGGCGTAAACTCTACGTGAGGAACTAACCTTCAAATACCAATCGCCTCAGCGCATACTTCAGTTTACGAAAAGATGTAGCGAAACTCGTCAAGAGTTTCGGCCTTTGCGGACATCGATGAAGCCGAAAGTCTTGACGACTTTCGCTACCAGCGACCAAATCTATTCGTAACTTGGTCCCGCCCCTTACATAGAAGCTGTTCGATAATTCTCCCTCCCTCCAAGCTGTTCGATGCCTTCCAGAATCGCAACAATCCTGTTTCTTCTTTGCGTCGCATGTTCCGTGTGGGCGGACACCCCACCAGACCAGGCTGAGGCGATTGAGCAACTGAAGGGAGTTCCGTCGAACCTGCAGAAGAACCGCGACGGGACGGTTCGCTTCGTTCGTTTCAGCAAAGCCATTGTGACCGACGAACATGTCGCGAAGACGGCCGCGTTTCAACAGCTTGACTATCTTGCTGTTGTGACTCCCAACGTGACGGACGCCGGGTTGGCACACGTCGGTCAGCTGACGAATCTGGACACGCTGTTCCTCTCAGATTCCAGCGTGACTGATGCGACGATTTCTCGACTTGCTCCGTTGCAGAAACTGGAACGACTGTATCTGGATCGCACCAAAGTCACCGACGAAGGTTTACAGAACATCGCGGCGCTGGCGGTGCTGACCACGTTGTCGTTGGCCGAAACCCAGGTTTCCGATACTGGTTTGTCGCATTTGCTGAAGCTTGAGAACCTGGACACGTTGATATTATCCGACACGAAGGTCACCGGGGAATCTGTCGGTTTGTTCAGTGAGTTACCGAAGCTGCGCGTCCTGAGTCTTGATGGCATCACAATCAACGCGAAACAAATTTCGAAACTGGCGGCTTCACAGTCACTCGAAACCCTGAGCCTGCGGCGCGTCAGTGGAATTACGCCTGACGGGCTTGCAGGGCTGAGTAAATCGAAACAGCTTAAGCGGCTTGATGTCCGTGGAACCAAACTTTCGGCTGCTGACGTGGCCAAACTGAGAACGCTCAATCCAAAGCTAAACGTCGCCGTCGATCCGACGGAAGCAGAATCGCAAAACGCTCTCCACAGATATCTTGCGGGGCAGCCTCTGCGAAGCGTTAATGCCAGTGCCGCAGTCGCGGTCGTGTCAAATAAACCTATGGCGCTGCTGGTAGTCGAACGGGCTGATGAGCGGTTTGCTTCGGAAGCCGCGGTTCCCGATTTTCAACGGCATGTGGTCCCACTGCTGGGGCGACTTGGCTGCAATGGACGAACGTGCCATGGTTCGTTTCAGGGAAAAGGCGGATTCAATCTGTCCATGTTTGGCTACAACTTCGCTGCTGATCTGGCGGCCCTCACGGACGGCGAGGAACCGCGGGCGAATCCTGCCAACGTCGATGCGAGCTTGATTCTAAACAAGCCGGCCAGTGATGACGACCACGGCGGTGGTCAGCGATTCGAAAAAGGCGGCTGGGAATATCAACTACTAAAGAACTGGATCACCAGGGGAGCCAAAGGTATTGAGGGAACGCCGTCAAAGTTGACGGCGTTCGAAGTGACACCTGCTGAGGTCGTGTTTGAGAAGGCGGGAGATTCGATTCAACTGAAATGCGTCGCGGTTTGGGAAGATGGCAGCCGCGAGGACGTCACGCCGCTGGCCCGATTTCAAACCAACGATGACACGGTCGCTGACGTTTCCGACGACGGTCTCATCACGTGCAAGTCTCCCGGGGATACTTACGTTGTTGCGTTCTACGACAACGGCATCTTTTCAACTCAGGTCATGATGCCGGTTTCCGACCGCACGGGTGAACGGTATCCGGAAGTCGCAGCGACGACCGAAATCGATCGGCTGGTTGTGAGCAAACTGTCGAAGCTGGGCATCGTGCCATCAGCTGTGTGCAGTGATGAACAGTTTCTGCGGCGAGTCAGCCTGGATCTGGTCGGCACACTTCCATCACCTGCTGAGTTAACCGCTTTCCTTGGGGATTCCTCACCAGACAAACGGCAAAGCAAGATCGACGAACTGTTGGCGACGGAAGCGTACGCCACCTGGTGGGCCGTCAGGCTGGCGGATCTGACGGGCAGTAATTCGCAGGCTCTGGGATCGACCGACATGAACAGTCCGGCGTCCGATCAATGGAACGCATGGATTCAGCGACGCCTGAAAGACAACGTCGGTTGGGATCGCATTGCTGCCGGTATCATCCTGGCTACCAGTCGTCGACCGGATCAGACGTATGACAGCTATGCGGCTGAACAAAGCATGCACATGAAGTCGAAGGCCGCAACGGACTTCACGTCACTCGACAATCCAATGCACTACTACTGGTTCCGCAGCAACAACCAGACGGACACCGATAGAGCGTTGACGTTCGGTTACACGTTTATGGGCGTTCGTCTGCAGTGTGCTCAGTGTCACAAGCATCCCTTCGATCAGTGGTCGAAGGATGACTTCGAGAAATTCGCGGGGTTCTTTAAACGCATTCGCACCGGGGTGGCTTATGATGGAAGCGTGCCACAGACGGCGCTGAAAACGAAGCTCGGCGTCCCGAAGAAGCTCGACACGGCCGCGCTGCGGCGACAAATGTATCTGCGAGTTTCTGCGGAAGGATTGCCGATTCCCTGGAACGAAGTCTTTGTCGATCCTCCCACGGACAAGCTGTGGCCCGCAAGGATTCTGGGCGGCGACGACTTCGATCTGAACGATTTCGCAGATCCGCGGGAGCCATTGTTTGCGTGGCTCGTACAGGCGGATAACGCGTACTTCGGCCCGGCCTTTGTGAATCGCATCTGGGCTCACTACTTTGGGCGTGGCATCGTTGACGCACCGGACGACTTCAACATGGCGAATCCGCCGAGCAACAAAGCTCTGCTGGCGTGGTTGAGCGATCAGTTCATCGATCGCGGTTACGACATCAAATGGCTGCACCGCACGATCGCCAGTAGCGACACCTATCAACGCAGCTGCATTGTAACGCAAACCAATCGTACGGACGAACGGAACTTTAGTCATTCCATCGTCAGACGCATGCCCGCCGAAGTCACGATTGATGCGATTCTGCGAGCGACTGCCCGTGACGACATCGCGTCAAAGTATCTTAACGACATGAAAGGACGTAAAACGGGCCAGCATCCGCGATCGTTTCAGGCTCGCGGGATCGACTATTCGCTGCTGGTCTTTGGCAAGCCGAGGCGGACGACCAGTTGCGATTGCGAACGGCAGGATTCACCAACCTTGCTGCAGTCACTGTATGTTCGCAACGACGCAGAAATGATTGGCTGGCTGGAACGTTCCGACGGTTGGCTGATGAGCGTGGCCAGGGAGCTCAAGCAACCGCTGTCGTCAGAACTGAAGATGCCAGCCACGGTTGCTCAGACGGATGTTGGCAAACAATTCGCGGATGACGATAAAACGGCCGAGTTGATTAAAACTGCGTACCAAAGAACGCTCACCCGCCAACCCACTGAACACGAATTAGAAACGTCGCTCGCACACATCACGAATTGCGAAAACACCAGCGAAGGCCTGCGAGACATCATCTGGGCACTATTGAATACACAGGAGTTTCTAACGAATCATTAAGCCCTGGAAGTCTAACATGAACAACCACCACAAAAAGTTCACGCGCCGCGATTCGCTTCAAGCGGGTCTGCTGGGGCTCACTGGTCTGACGCTGGCGCAATCGCTGCAGGCCGCTGCAACATCTGACAGCACTGCAACCGCCGATTCTGTGCTGTTTGTGAATCTTGCTGGTGGTCCTGCTCATCTGGATACGCTGGACATGAAGCCGGACGGCCCCAGCGATAACAAAGGCGAATTCCAACCGATCCAAACGGTGATCCCAGGTCTGATCGCCTGCGAGTACATGCCGAAGTTCGCCAAAGTTGCCGATCAGTTCACGCTGCTGCGAGGCATCAGTCACACCGTTGGCGATCATCCTCAGGGGCAGGCCTACATTTCCACCGGTAACCGTCCCACTCCAGCGCTGCAGTATCCTTCGCTCGGATCGGTCGTTGCGAAAGAACAGCCAGGTGACCCGGATTTGCCTTCGTACATGGCCATTCCGGATACTGAGTGGACCGCGGGGTACATGGGAGACGGCTATGCGCCATTCAAGACGAAGGCCGTTCCGAAACCTGGCCAGCCGTTCGCCGTAAGAGGCATCACCTTGCCGGAAGGATTGACCGTCGGAAAAGTGGCCCGCCGCGAACAACTGTTGAAGAATCTGAACAGCACATTCCGGCAGGCGGATACCAATAGTCAGTTGCTCGAATCACTCGACAAGTTTGGCCAGCAGGCCTACAGCATGATCACATCGAAACGCACGAACGAAGCGTTCGATGTCAGCCGCGAGCCCGAGAGTATTCGTAACCTGTTCGACGCCGATGATTTTGGTCAGAGTATGCTGCTGGCCGTTCGGCTGATTGAATCCGGTGTGAAGTTCATCACCATCACAAACGCGGGCTGGGATACTCACACGGACAATTTCGTCGGCCACAAACGGCTGATTCCTGCGTTGGACAGCGCCATCACGGCCGGACTTGCAGCGTTGCAGACAAAAGGATTGCTAAAACGAACGCTGGTGGTGATCATGGGCGAATTCGGTCGCACACCGAAGATCAATCAGAACGTGGGACGTGACCATTACCCACGAGCGAACTGGTCATTGATGGCCGGTGGAGGCGTCAGGCCGGGGCAGTTGATCGGAGCAACCGATGCTGGGGGAGAGTCTCCAACGGAAGACACCGACATTCATCCCGACGACATTGCGACCAGCATTTTGCACGCACTCGGCATCGATCATCACACGGAATACTTCACAAAGACAAATCGGCCCGTTAGTCTTGTGGCGAATGGTCGCGTGATCTCAGAGTTGTTTGGCTAATCAGGGAATTTAGATGCTCACACTTTTTGATCGTCATCGAAGTCGCTTTTGCGATGGGCTTACGCGACGGTCGTTTGTGCAGGCGGGCGTGTTGGGCACTGCCGGCTTCGGTCTGCCGGAACTTTTGCGGGCTGAAGCGACCAGCAAGACTGCCAAGCGTCAGCACTCGGTCGTGATGGTGTACCTGCCGGGCGGGCCCACTCAGCACGAAACGTTCGACCCGAAACCTGATGCTCCGCGAGAAATACGCGGCTCGTTTCAACCGATCAGCACGGCGGTTCCGGGAACTCACTTTTGTGAACTGCTACCGAAGTTGTCGGCGATGTCAGACAGGTTTTCGGTCGTCCGCTCGCTGGTCGGACTGCAGAATCGGCACGAATCGTTTCAATGCTACACGGGACGACCGGGCGGAAGATCTGGCGACAACGAACCTGCCGGAGGCTGGCCATCGTTCGGCTCAACTGTTTCCAGCCTGTTGGGCTCAAACGGGGATGGCATGATTCCCTATGTCGACGCAGCTCCGAAAATGGGACACATGCCGTATAACAACCGCGGCGTTCACGATCCGGCATCCACGCTGTCATGGCCCGGCTACACCGGCAGCGATCACGTTCCGTTTACTTTGGAGGGCGACGTCAAAAAAGACCTGGTATTGAACGGCATTGATGCGTCACGACTCAACGATCGACGACAGGTGCTGGCGTCACTGGGCTTGCTGCAGTCGAACGTCGACAACGATTCAGGACTCGACGCGTTTCAAAAGCAGGCGTTCGGATTGCTGACGTCCAGCCAGCTTGCCGACGCACTGGACCTGAACAAGGAAGATCCGCGGATTGTTCAACGCTACGGAGACGGACAGGCGACAGATCCCGGTTTTGGTGGTGCTCCGCAAAGCCCCAAGCACTTTCTGATCGCTCGGCGGCTGATCGAAGCGGGTGTGCGAGTTGTCACCGTGGCGTTCGGAGCATGGGACTGGCATTCGAATAGAGAGGGCCCGCTGGAGCAATTGGCTCGAAAATATCTGCCCGTCTTTGATCATACGCTGTCAACGTTTCTGCAGGACCTGGATGAACGCGGTCTGCTGGAAACGACGTCTGTTGTCGTGTGGGGCGAATTCGGCCGCACGCCTCGCATCAACGCTAAGGGAGGTCGCGATCACTGGGCAGAAACGCAGTCGGTCCTGCTGGCAGGCGGCGGCATACAGGGCGGTCAGGTGATTGGACAAACCGATAAAGAAGGAGGCCGCCCGGTTGAACGTCCGGTGCATGTGCAGGAGGTCTTCGCGACGCTTTACAAGACGCTCGGGATCGACGCCAACACGGTCAAGGTTGACGATCTGACGGGCCGCCCGCGATACCTGGTCGACGAAAATCGCCAGCCGATTCCTGAACTGCTCGGATAGCTTCAGGCATTGTCCGCCAGTAACTCGGATAACACGCGTCCATCCGACAGCTGGATCGGTCGGTTCAGGCGGTCTCGCAATTCGGTGGTCGCCTGGACTCCCAAAACGTGCCACATCGTTGCCAGAATGTCTGCCGGGCTGGTCGGGCGTGACAACACTTCTCCGCCCGCAGAATCACTTTCGCCGTAAGTCATCCCGCCGCGAATGCCGCCGCCGGCCAGAACGGTGCTGTACACATTCGGCCAATGGTCGCGCCCGTTGCCACCGTTCATCTTTGGGGTGCGCCCGAATTCGCCGGTGTTGATTACCAGAGTCTTATCCAGCAGACCGCGATCAGCGAGGTCCGACACCAGCGCGGCAAAGGCGGTTTCCATTTCGGGCACGATCTGTTTGTAACGCCCGACAAGTCCGCCGTGAGTATCCCATTTCTGATTGAACTCGTTGAAGCTGATCAGCTGTACGCCTGCTTCCACTAATCGCCGAGCCAACAGAAATGACTGGCCCATTCGATTTCTGCCGTACCGATCACGCAGCGAATCCGGCTCCTGACTCAGATCCAGGGCTTTGCGAATCGTGCCGTTCACGACCATATCGTAAGCGGATTGCCGCAAATGATCGACGCGCTGATTGAGTTCCGTTTCCAGCAACCGCGCGGAAGAATCCAGCTGCTGCATCAGTTTCATTCGGGTGCCCATCCGATTGTCTGTCACACCGTCTGGCAGCGACAATGACAGCGGACGATAGTCTTTTCCGGCAGGGTCACCTTCGACAAGGAACGGATCGTTCACGCTGCCAAGAAATCCAGCGTACTGGCCTGGCATGCGATTAGACGGCCCCGGAATGCTAAGCCAGTTGGGAAGTGAAATACTTGCTGGCAGGTTCGCCACGGATTTGTTCCGGCGGCCAAGGTAATTCAACACGGCGCCCGGACCGGGAAAGTCGTCTCCATGCGCTTCGCGGTCGCGGTCCTGCTGGTTGTTACTGCCGGTCAGCGTGACGTAGGTTCCTGCAATGTGATTGGTAAACTTGTGAGTCATCGAACGCACAACGCACAGATGTTCACTGATGGCAGCTGACTTCGCCATCAGCTCGGTAAACTGGATCCCCGGTGTGGCTGTCGATACATGGCGAAAGTCACCGCGGATTTCCGGCACCGCTGCTGGCTTTGGGTCCCATGTGTCCAGATGACTCAGGCCGCCCTGCAGCAGGATGAAGATGCAGCTGTTCTGAGACGATGATGCCGGTAAGTTCGTCGGCGCAGCGATAGTCGGAGCAAGCCCCGTCGTCAGGACGCTCAAGCCACCAATCCGCAACAGTTCGCGGCGATCAATCTGCTGTGCCATATTTTAAGTTCCAAAGCAAAGAGTAAGAACTGCCCGGATTGTAGTGTCACGCAACCGTGCAAGCGAACTCAAAATCGAATGCGTCCACGCGCAGCGAAACTCGTCGCGAGTTTCGGCCGCTGGCCAGCATAACAAGCCGAAAGTCTCGACGATTTTCGCTACCGGCATCCGGATGAATTGCAACTTGCTCTAATTAATAGTTCACCGGTTGAGACGATCGGAGATACGCAAACAGGTCGCGGATCTGCTCCGCCGTCAGTGCCTTCAACGTACCTTCCGGCATGATGGAGATTTTGCTGACCACCATCTCGTCGATCTCACCCTGACGCAGAATGATGTTCTGGCCATCCACCCCACGCAGCACGACAACCTGGTTATCTTTATCCGCCAGAAAACCGTTCACCACACGACCATCCGACGTCACGACAATGTGGTTCTCGAAGCCTTCACGAACCTCCAGGCCGGGATTCACGACGTTGACCAGAATCCGCTCCTGGTTGTCCCGTTTGAATGGTGTCAGGTCTGGTCCGATCTGACCACCTTCACCGAACAACTGATGACACTTGCCGCAGTTTGTCATATATAACGGCTTTCCCTTTTTGGGGTTACCGGTGCCTTCACTTAGTAACGCGGTCAATTCTGCAAGGCGTTGCTGCATCTGTTCCGTAGAAGCGCCCGCAATTGAGCCCCAGTGTTTGGCGATCAGCTCATTAATCTTCGCGTCACTGTGCCGGGTCATCTTGCGCAGCCCGGCTTCCGATACGTCGTCCGACTTCAACGTGCCACTTTCGACAGCGTTCAGTAACGCCATCGCCCACGCAGTGCGGCTCGACAACAGTGTTTCGGCCACCATACGACTGTCTGTGGACAGCCGACTAAAGCTCGACACAACGCCGTCGCCAATGCGAAGATCGTCGAATGATTGCAACGCTGTCAAAGCCGCGGCGATCAATGCGTCGTTCTTTTCCTGTTCGACGACCTTCAGCAGCACGGGAATAAACTCCGGCCGCCGGATCTCACCAAACACTTCCAGATACTGTTGACGTTCGGACAGTTTCGCCTTGCTGTCGCCCACCGCCTGCATGGCCGTTTCGATCGCAGCCACGTCGCCCTGTCGCAATTTTAAAGCCACGGAACCGCCGCCCGTGGCAGCAATGGCAGCCACTAATGCGTCCGGAATTCCAGCCAGCGAGCGTCCTTTGTACGCTTCTTCGAAGCCGCTAAGCAACAGCTTTGTGCTCTCGACGTTGGGTGACTTTTTCAGCAGCTCAGCCGCCGCCATGAGTTCTCGACGACTGCCCGCCACGGCATAACGTTTCATCAGACGTTCTGTCAGATGCTGTGTCATCAGCGGACGATTCCAGATCTCAGGATCAGACAACACGATGCTCAGGATCAGATCGCGATCATTATCGCCAGCCTTGGATTCCAGCGCCCACCACAGCAACAGTGGCTGATGAATGTCCGCGGCATCTTCGTCGTACTTCAACAGATTGCGAACGATCGGCAATCCATCTACCGCCGGAAGGCGTTTCGCCGAAGAAGCCAATTGCTTGCGGACGACGATATACGGTTCGTCAGCGGCCAGCTGCACCAGCGCTGCGGCGATCTTTGGAGCAACCTGATAGTGATCGCACAACAAACGCACCGTCCACGCTCTAACGTATTGATCTTCGTGTTTCAGTAACTCCATAGCGACAGCGTCCGTCAGTCCACCCGAAAGATGCAGTGCCCACAGCGATTCGAGCGCGGTCTGGCCAGTCTCCTGCTGCGTTTGACTCAGCAGCGCAGGAATCAGCGACGCGTCCTTCCGATCACCAATCAGCCGCACAGCATTTTGTCGATGCCATTTGCCAGGATGTTTCAACGCAGCAACAGGGTTAGAGACCGCTGCATTCAGCTCCGCCGGCAGATCGCGCGCGACTTGCTGCTTTGCTGTCAGGCGATAAATCCGGCCGTTGGTTCGATCGATTCGTCCGGCATAATGGCTGCTGTGATCGATGCGTTGTTCGTACATGTCAGCGACATAGATGCTGCCGTCCGGGCCGGTCTTGATATCGACGGGACGAAACCACTGATCATCCGTCTTCACAACGCGTGAAATGTCGACCGTTTCGAACGACGACTGAAATGGCAGAATATCGCTCATCACAACCTGCCCCTGCAGCGGTTCGATGCCGAACAACCGCCCGCGGTAAGACTCCGGCAGTGTGCCTTCTTCGTAGATCACAAAGTTGTGCGTAAAACGTGCCACCGGCGCGTGCTTAATACTTTCGAAATAGCCGAACGCGTAGGGATTCGACAACGGTCCGTGCTTACCGAACCCCTTGCGAGAATAGCCGCCCTGGACATAATGAAAGCCACGAGTGTCACCGCCGTTGTGGCCGGAAAAGATGTGGCCCTTGTTGTCGATCTCAACACCGAACGTGTTGCCGCCACCTTCTGCGAAGACTTCGAATCGTCGCAGTTCCGGATGATATCGCCAGATTTGCTGACCCATCGTGATCACCGGGGCGTCCTTCGATCCTGGACGTTTCACGTTGCCCGTCACCGTGCTGCCCTGAGCACCATACAACCAGCCGTCCGGCCCGAATCGCAAGCTGTTGATCACGGAATGCGAATCTTCCAGGCCAAAGCCTTCCAGTAGTACTTCGGGATCACTGTCCGGAACGTCATCGCCGTTTCGATCAGGATAGAACAACAGGTACGGCGGGTTGGTCACGAATGCTCCACCGCGACCAAGCGCCACCGAGGACGCGATGTTTAAGCCGTCGACAAACGTTTTGTGTTTGTCATAGACGCCATCTCCGTCGGTATCTTCGTGGATCGTAATTCGGTCGCGGCCTTTGGCTCCATGAGGCGGTGGTTCAGGCTGTTTGTCATAAACGCTGCGTAGAAACACGTCACGGCTTAGCATCTTCACGCCGGCCACATCCGGATACTGACGATACTCCATGACCCACATGCGGCCACGCTCGTCCCACGTCATAAACAGCGGCTGGGCGATTTCCGGCTCACTCAGCACAAGCTGCAGTCGCAGGTCGTCTGGTACTTCGAAATTCTGCTCTGCAACCTTCGGTGACTGCGGATCGTTGTCGCCTTCACGCTTCATAACATAGCGTTGAACGTCATCGACATCATCAACTTCTGCGTAGCCGGCGAGTTTTCGCAGGTCGGCTTCCGGAATTTTGGCTTTGGCATCGATGTCGAAATCGGCAGCAGTCGCGGTTGCGAAGGCCGTGTGATCATCGGGGCGGTATTGCCAGTTTCCGTTAAGGCGAATCGCCTTCAGAGCAGTTTCGTTCAACAGCACGGGAGGTGCCACGCTAAAGTTTGGACGTGGATCGTTCTGATAGACACGTACAGCAATGCAATTGAACTGTCCGAATTTTACCAGGCTGTTGTCGAGCTCATACTGTCCTTTTTCGCCCAGTCCGCTGCGAAAACGAGGCGGAAACGTACCGGTTGCGCCGCAGAGCGTTCCGTTGACGAACGTCGCGCGAGCGTCATCGAGGGCTTCGACGTACAGCGTTAATCTGGCGTCCTTCCAATCGGACGGAATCTTCACCAGCGCACGATACCAGGAATAACCGTCGATCGGTTTCAGGTCGCCAGCGGGAACTTTTCGCCAGGCTTCGGGAATCGCCAGTGTTGTCTGAGCCTGTGCGAGTGACGTGGTGAGGGAAACGAAAACGAGGAGTCGCAGGAGGTGTTGCATGGCGAGGACCGCTGACACGTGAGGAGGGAGACCAGACTCACAGTGTCCGGTTTGGCGCCAGCAATGTCCACTCAACGACGTCTACGTGGACGGCGCCTCAGTTTTTCAATCTGCAGCGAATGCCAGCACGAAGCGCCAGCGAGTGAATCAACAGCCTCCTGAGAATTCACGCGCTGGCGTTTCGTGCTTGTATCGCTTGCCGGAACGCTCCTGGCGAGCCGTCGAGTCCAGCAGGCTGAGATAATCCGCCGTCGACATCGGCAGGAAGCCCTTGTTGCTGCAACGCTGGTGACGTTTGTTTGCACTCGGCCCCGTCTTTCCCGAACGCTCCTGCAGGTCCCCAGGAGCAAGATGACGCCCGCTGCGCAACTCCACGCGGCTACCGGCTGCTGCTAGACCTCGCCCGACTCCTTCCGCTTCCGACTCCTTCCGCTTCCAACTCCTTCCGCTTCCAACTCGTTGTTGTCTGAAAACTGACCGACCGCAGCGCTGTTCCGGAGTATCGGTTGGCGTGAATTCGCAGCACGTTTTTCTTTCAACCACGAATGGCACGAATCATTCGTTTCATTCGTGGTTGAACACTGCGATTCACGAACCTCCGTGAATCGTGCACGCGACATTTGCGAGGCTATAGATCACGGCGACGGTTTGTCGTTGCGGAGTGATGTACTTTCCACAAAGGTCGTGACTTGGGACAGTGACGTCTACTTTGAAGGAATCTGCCCCGACCGGGTTCTATGTACACTGCTTTGCTGACCAATGATGCAGGCTATCGGGACTGCGGGCCCTGCATGGATTGGCGAGGACTTTCACCAGGTCGAAAACGTTGGAGTCAGGATATCTGTGTTGTGAATTCACTCAGATACCGGTCCTGTTTGGCAAATGTTTTGCCGGACAAATTCGTGGACGTCGGGGCATGCACAAGTCCTGCTCAGCAGCATCGACCAATTCAATGAGCAGTTCTTCATCCCTATTCAATTCCTGTCAGTTCATCTTCCTGTTCTTTCAGCTGATCCGTTCGATTCGAATGGCATCGGCTACAACGAAACCGTTCGCGAGGTTGGACAGTTCCACGACCACCGTGCTGCCGGTCACCGTGACAGTACCTAAGCAGTCGCTTATATGTTTTCGCACATAATAACCTTCGGATCATCCTTACCTGAAGCACGGGGTGGTCATTCATTATGTGCGATTATTTGTGAGCGGGTGCTTAGGTTGTCCCCGTGTCCTGGTTGCCGCTGATGATGACATCGTGGATCGGATCATAGGCGACGTCATGCATCTCCGTGATCTGCAGGTTTCCGTTCAGTGAAAACCCGTCCCCCGTGTTGTCCTCGGGACTTGTGCGAATGTAGATGCCGCCGCCGTCAACCTGAACGAGATTTCCGGCGGCATCAAACACCATGTCTCGAGAATCTGCGTGCGGTGCGCTGCCGCTGGCAGTACCGCCTGGCGGGTCAAACGTTCCGCCCAATCCACCCGCGTCATGCGACAGGTGATCCCACTGTGGTGAAGGAATCGCCGTCGGATCGGCCACGATGCTCGTATCTCCACGGGACAACGAACCTGAGAAGTCGGTTGCTCCGACGACTGTCGGAAACGGATCATCCTGGCGGTCGCCACCAACATACACGACGTCCGGATCTGTCGAGTGGGCAATGATGGAAAAGTGCAGCCCACCCTGTGCGCCCGGACTGTTGCCCGTCGGACTGAGCCCCACAACGGGAGTTACAGTGCCGCCGGTCCCCGCACCGGTGCCGACGCTGAACTCAAGTTCGAAGGTCGTCCATATTCAACCGACAGACTTCTTTGGCCTTCGCCCACTTCGAATCAGGTTTCACGTTCTTTGGGGGCTTCTTCTTTGGGGGCTCGATCAATCCGGCGTCAATATCTGTCTGTCCAGCCGCAATCTTCTCCTGCCAGGCGCGGTGAAGTTCGTGAATTCGCTGCGGCTTCGAGGTTCTGTTTTCGGAGCCTTCGACGCCCCGCAAATTCTGGAATCGCTTGAGAGGATAACCAGTCTGGCGTGCCAGCTTGATGTCGCTGTCAGACAGTTCATGCCGGGACTGAAATTCGGCCCAGTCCCTGTTAACTTTCTTTCGGCGCTTTTGCTTCATCGAACCCATGACTGCTACTTCTGACCGGGTGTTGCTCGGAATAAATCTCGGGATCAAATTGAGGCGGTGAGTTTTCGATACGCCGCCGCAGCCGAGGATATGCGACCGCTGGAATTGCCATTTCGATCTTCTCCAACGAGATGAAATGATACCGGTCCGTATCAAAATCAAAACAGTATCGGAGCGGCTGATGTATGCTGAGTTTCAGATCGGCCAGTATGACGAGCCA
>CALFOL010000284.1 GCA_937919915.1 uncultured Planctomycetaceae bacterium | reverse complement strand
AACTCACAGCGAACGTCACGCTCACCATTGCCGCCTGACGGATTGCGTTATCGAAGAGTCTGCAGAATCTGATGGCGGCGTCGAATCACGCTGGCTTTCGGTTTACGGATCTCATAATCGCATAGATCATTGCTACGTCGCTGGCAAAAAGAATCGTGGTACCACCGTGGTGGTCTGGGTTGAGGATGGCCTGGGAGACCACCGCATCGATCGCAATCATTTTGGGTCTCGACCGGAATTGGGAGAGAACGGCGGTGAAACACTTCGCATTGGCACGAGCGAAGTGTCCGAACTGTCGTCTCGTACGATCGTTGAAGAAAACTATTTCCACCGCTGTGACGGCGAAGCGGAAATTGTTTCGAACAAGTCATGTGAGAACATCTATCGCCACAACCTGTTTGATGAATGCTCCGGCACGCTGACACTGCGGCACGGGCATCGATGTCTGGTCGACGGTAACGCGTTTCTCGGTCGTCAGCAGAACGGGACAGGTGGAGTCCGTATCATTGGCGATGCTCACACCGTCGTGAATAATTACTTCGAAGGATTGCGGGGCAACGAAGAACGTGCCGCGCTGTGCATGATGAATGGAATTCCTGATTCCCCGCTGCACAAGTACTCACCAGTCCGTCGCGCCGTTGTGTCCCACAACTGTTTTGTTGAGTGCAAGGTTGCATTGGAGATCGGCGTCGGCGCAGGGAAAAAACAACCGGCAGCGCCGGCGGAATGTCGTGTGACGCACAATGTGTTTCTTCCGGGCAAGTGGGAGATTGCACGTGTGCATACCGCTCCGGTGCAGTTTGAGTGGTTGGCTAATCTGTCTCAAAGCGAGAAAAGCCGAAAGAACCCATTGGACGCCTATACGAATTTCGAATCGGCGGAGCTGAATTTTGAACGTGGTTCCGACGGCCTGTTACGTCCGACAGCCACCAGTCCGATTCGCGTCGATGTGACGTCTGCAATCAAGACGGATATCGACAATGCACAGCGCGCAGGTAAAGCCGCCTGCGGCTGCGACGAACCTGGCCCGCAGATTCGCGACTGGCCTTCGGGTAAGAACACCGGGCCAACATGGCGTTGAGTGCGTCGTGTTGATCGCCACGAAGGAACGACAGAAACTCTGTCGTCTGCGGTTTCCTGCCATCCCCTGGTTTTTTTTGTTCGCTAAGTCAGAACAGAATTGGCGAAGCTACTTGCCTTCGATCTCTTTGAGGTGCTGCAGCAGTAGATCTGCTGTGGCTCGCTCTTTGAGCGTTCCCTGGATCACGGCCTTGACGTTACCTTTTTTATCGATGACGAAGTTGTCGAAGGTCATCTTCTTTGAGCTATAGGCCATTGAAGACGTCTTGTTCAGATCCACGGCCAGTGTGAAATCTGTTTTGGTTCTTTCTTTGATCTTCTTCAGGCCGTCAGCTCCTTCACTTTCTTCGCGGAAAATAAAGATCAATTCGGCATTCAGGGTTTTGAAGTCGTTGGCTTGTTTTTGCAGCTGGACCAGCTGCCGCATGCAGTGAGGTCACCATTGGGCTCGACTAAACATCAGTGCGATGTTTTTGTCGCCAGCTTTAAGCTTGTCCGACAGCTTGAACTGTTCGCCATCGATTCCGGTGACGGTAAAGTCCGGAGCCGGTTTGCCGACTTCGACCTTTGCTGTTTCATCTGCCATCGTCGTCGCGGTAACTGCCAGTAGACAGGCAGCGAATGTCGTGAGTCTCAGCATGTTGGTTTCCTGATAATGTTCAGCGAGGTCTTGACTGGCATGTATGACACTGGTTATGCAAGTGGCACACAAAGAGCAGGTTCAGTTTACGAACATGTCAGGCGGCTTTGCGGTCTGAGCCTTCGTTTCGGCGATATTGTATGGCATTACCCTGCTTGCCGCAGGATTCGATGTAATGCATCTCACGAAAACAGTAGGCCGCCTTCTGCGCCAGCCACCGCGGCATGTTTCCGCCGGTGGCGAGGTCTGCTGTTGTGAAGACTTCGGGGACCTCGATCTTCAGGGCATTCCACAGGTCATCCGCGGAACGTAAGGAATGCGTTTCCACGACTTCCAGGAGCGTGCGATCCTGGACACTGTGTTTTCTGCGCCAGGTCTTTTGTTTTGCGGGAACTCGAATTTCTTCCTGCTCCGTGAGTAGGACATCCAGCTGAAGATTGGGGTGTGGAAACGCTTTGGTAAAGTGGACCAGTTCTTCGAAAACGTTGGCCAGTGTTTCGCGCGACGGGCTGTAGCGACTACTGACGACTTTGCCATTGCGACGCGTTTTCTTCAGCAGCTTTCTGCGGGCGGCCAGTGGTTTGACGACGACGACCTGGTGTGTCTGCGTCAGGTCGCGGATCTTGTCGCGAATCGCCAGCAGCGATGCACATTGCACTTCGATAAGCCGGTCATCCGCGTCGATGGCGTCGATGCGGTAGTTGCCCAGGTCGACTTCGTGACGATTCTCGTCTTCGACATAGTACAGCTTCAACTGATCATGTAGTGAGTTTGCCATCAGCTGCTGGATTCCATTCTGCGAAACATTTCTACGCAGGATAGGCTTCCCGGGCATCCGCGTGAATACGAATCGAACGTTGTAGCGGCTTACCATTTCTGATGGCCTTCGCTGCCGTCGCCAGACGGCGGATTTGCTGCTAACCGTCCTGCGGAAATCGCCAGGGAACCGTTCTAATCTAAGCTAAGCTGCCGCTGGTTTACGAAAGCTCTTTGAAATCAGTACCAGGCAGTAACAAATTGCGGCTCCCATACAAAGGACGAGTCCGATGCCTCGAACGGGATCCGGAAAACACAGCCAGCCGATCAGTCCCACGACGGCAGTCAGAAAGAACAACCTCTGCATTATCGAGACGCTGCCGGTGAAGGCTCCCTTAAATAGCAGCAGGGCGGCGATCAGGCAGCCGACAGCCCACAGAATACCCATAGCGCATTGAACCGAGTCACTGCTGCGAACGGTCAGCGACAAAGCAGCATTGCCACCTGTGCGAACGAAGTTGTGCCGCACACCGTCCTCAGGAATCTGAAAGGTCAGCGACAGCAGGCCCTCAGTCGCCAGTTCTCCTCCGATGATAACATAACCATTGTCGCCGCCTTGCTGTCCGCCTTCACCTTGTTGTCCGCTACCGAAAGGATCGCCCTGTTGTGCAGCTTGTTGTTCCGGGGCAAACTGGACGGCGTCCTGCCCCATTTTGCCGGGCAGGCCGCCCTGTCCTTGAGTCTTCTGTTGTTCAACGTTGAACATGCGACGGTTCAGCAGCTGCGACCCCTTTTCATTTGCGGGTTTTGCTGGAGCCTTGATCGCACCTTTCTTTTCCAGTGTCACCCGACCGCCAGGCTTTGCCTGATCGTCCGGACCGGATACCCTGGTTCGGTTTTCGATCGCAGGTAACGCGAAGCCGAATTTTGGGGACATTATGGCGTCGAGAGGGCCTGAAGCGTCGCTGCCTGAACCTGGTGCGGAATTGATGGCCATTCCACTGCCACCATTGCTGAAAAATAACTTATCGTTATTGGTTACATCCAGCGTGTTCGACGTTCTTTCCTGGAGCTCAAGAAACCGATTTCCGCCAGACGACTGCATGGAAAAATCCGGAGATGCAAGGCCGACTCCGTCGAAACCGCCTACATCTTCGCCGAACATGTCGTGCTGCTCTTCCAGCAGGCTTTCGATTTCCTGCAGTGCCTTATTCCGTTCCCCTTCTGCCGAAGGGGCATTGCCCTGCTGTCCCTGCAGTAAACTTTTTTGGCGGTTGAGTTCCGACCACAGGATTGCGCCTTGTCCGGATTGTTTGATCGACTTACTTGCCGACGACAACGAATTCAGCATCGACCTCGTGTTATCGACACAGGCAAACAACATCACATCCTGAAAGTCAGCGTCTCCGGCAACCACCACGTTCGACTGCCGCGGATCTTTCAACAGAGTGGCCTGCCATTCGGACGGCACATGAACGCTCCAGGTATTTCGCGAGACCATGATGCCGTAGTCCGGGAAATCGCGGTACTCAGGAAACGAAGGAACGGGAATGCTGATCACTTCGCCCGCAAGATTGCGGGGCGTTTCAGGCAGGCTGCCGGTGAGTGCGAATTGCACGTCAAACGGCGTGGCGATTTCACCCGACTGAGGCACCGGAATCAGGTACAGTGTTTGTTCGTTTATGGTGCGTGACACGATTCGTGTTGGCTTGCCTTTCACCAGGCAGTACAGGATGCGGCTGTTGTCCGGCAGAATCACAGGCAGAAATTGTCGTGATTCGTTACGCACCTGCAGGTCGTGGCGGGAACGCCATGTTCCGTCGACCGCGATGATTGTCGTATGAGCTGCCAAAGCGACGACCGCTGGTGCGACCTGTTGTCGCTCGGGGAACTTCAGTTGCCATGCTGAGTTAATTCGATCGCTTTTCAGGCGACGAATGGCGACGGACTGCTGCAGGAATCCTTCTGGAATCGTCGTCTTGATTTCGTCAGCACCCACGTCGCTGCCATCGGTCTGCCGGTCGACGGCTTCCAGGACGCCTTCTGACTGATTCACGATCACCCAAAAGTGTGATTGGCTGGCGATGTTTGCTTTGGAATTCGGCAAAACGCTGAACGTCGGCGGCTGAGCAAGGATCTGTTTCGATTCCGGCAGTGCCAGTGTGCCCGTGCCGAGTACAAAGAATCTTTGGCTGACTGGTTGTTGCAAATGCAGCGTGATCTGAATTCCATCAGCGACTACTGTTTTTTCCAACTGCCGCAATCCAGGCACTTTGAAGTCGAAGACATCGCTCAGTTCCGTGGGGATCACAAACGAAAGTTCCCGCGTTGCTGCCCCGGAAATCTGCCAATTCAACCCCAGCGTCAACTTTACGGCCGTATCTGTGACGTTGCTGACCGTGACGGATTCTGCGATCAGAGACGCCGGTGCCTGGCGCAGTGACAGCGTGATGGGTTCCAGCGAAGAGTTCCGGCTACTGAACGAGATATCCGGCGCGTTAGGCTTTAATGCCCTGATTTGCGGATCGATTTGCGCGTCGCTGTTGCTGCGTTTCCAACCTGTGGCTTCCGAACTTACGATTTCCGATGCAGCGTCCAGCCACAGGCTGACGTGAGTCGTTGTTTCGTCTGCGCCGCTTACCTGAGGTGCCATAAGTTTGGCGGATACCTGGTCTTCGCGACCGGTCTGCCCCTGAATCGTGGCATTGACAGGCCCCAGCCGCGCAGTTGCGAACTGAATGTTCAGGACCTTGGTGTCGCCGTCTGATTCGGCTTCGGCGTAGTACCAGTCCGCCAGATCATTGGCATCAACGTCCAGAGCCAGGAAGTCTTTCGGTACGCGGACTTCGAGCCGTCGGCGCGGAGCTCCGGAAATATGCGCGCTGACTAAGGTGGTCCATAACTGTCGCTGTGGTTCCAGTTGCACACCATTCAACACCGTAATCTTCAGTTGGTCAGCGGTCCGGAACGCTCGGACGGAGATCACGGCCGGATGACGCGTGTAACGCCACGCCAATACGCCTCGCAGGTTCTTGTCGATACCGTCCGGCAGCACGGCGTCTGCCGCGTTTAGCTGACTGACGCCGGACAGCGAGTTGACACGGATTTCCAGTTCACTTCCGGCGAGCACTGAGACGTTACCGGAATCCCGCGACGCGCCTAACACGGCAGGCACTGGCACGTCGATGATGGATTCTGTGGAGTTCAGGGTTTGCTGGCGGAACAACGTGAGATTGACGTTCGTTTCACCTTCGACCGGTGTTTGAAACAGGATCTTCAGCACGGTTGGTTTTTCTTCAGCGACATTCCAACCCGCGATATCAGCGCCTTCAACTTTTTGGACGGCGTAGTCTTTCGGAACGCTGATTTCCACTTCTGCCAGTTGCCCCTGTCGGCAGTTGATCTTCGCCGACGACTGCACAGTCAGGCCGGCGTCGTTCATTAGCAACGCGGAATTGACTGTAGCGTGGTAAATCGTGTCGGATGTGGATTGAGTGCTTTCGGGACGCCATTCGATTCGCGTGTCACCAGACACTGAGACGGGAATGGTGAGCGTTTTTCCCTGTTGGCGAAACGTGTTGCTGCGACCGTTGATTCTGGCTTCCAGTTTTTCTTCCGGCAGTTCGAAAACGAGAGTTCCTGCAGCCACGGGTTGTAACGGCAGCACGAGTTTTCCGACCGAATTTTCCAGAGTGACAGGTCGTTCGAACACCACGTCCAGCAGGTGCAGCCCGGCCGCTGGAATACGAACGCTGTAGGTTTCCAGTTGTGGTGCGGGTGCAGTCTTTGGCTTCTTAACCTGCTGCACCTGCTGATTGGGAGCTTGCTGGATCAGCGGCACCGCAGTTGCCGCCTGAGCCTGCACCACGGCAGTTGAACCGTTGAGTTTGGCGGAGCGAATCGCGATGCCATTGACCGGTAACAGAACGTTGCTGCCGTCGTCGGAAAAACTACGAACGACATACCGCACTTCGAAGGACTGCGACCAGTTCGCGTCCTTGATTTGTTTTAGTTCGCGGCTTTTGTAGAACGCTGCGACCACCCGACTGGCCGTTGGTGAGCCCGCGGTCTGCAGTTGGTCAGGATATGCCTGGTTGTACAGCTTCAGAAATTCTTTCTGTGGCAGGAACACGCGGTCTGCCAGTAGTTCCGGGCGGCCGGGAGTGTACGGCAGCACGATGTCCGGGCGAGTGACTTTGTTGTCCTCATCCGCAGCGGTTAACTGTGCGTTGTTGGAGGCGAAGCATGTCAGGGCGATGATGATTGTCGCCGTCGTTGTGGCTCGTCTTGATTGGAAAAAGGACCAGCAACGACAGCTACAAATGATCCTGCACGCCGAGCGTAAACAGCACACTGCAGCGGTGGAAATCCAGATGCCAATGCCCAGCAGGGTTCCAATGATCGTTCCGTCAACCGCACTTTGCAATTGGTTGGGGACCAACGCGGCCGCGGCTGCGGCGGACATTAGGCAGGCGACGGCGAAGCACAGTTTTGTTGTGAGGGACGCGGAGTTCATCCACAGGCACAACAACAGGATCAGAGCGGCCGCGATGACTCGCAGAGCTTCAATATGGCTACGTTGCTGCACGACAACCTGCAGCGTACCGGCCTCGGCTGTTCCGCCGATAGAGCGAAACTGCATTGAACGATAGTCGTCCGGTTCGGCCACGTGAGCTCGAATCGAAAGTCGAGCCGCACCAGTACGCTTCAATGATCGGACGTCGACTGCCGCACCTTCCATTTCTTGTCCGTCTTGCTGCTGCGGGAACGTCAACGCCCGCGATCCGAATGCCGGCTGTGGAGGGGCGTTAGGAGCTGCATTTCTGATCGTGTGCGACTGAAGTTCCTGAGCAGCACCGACTTCGCCTGGACCCGGTTCGTTGACACCGAATCCATCGCGTGCAAGGCCACTTGTGGCCCCGCCGCCGAAGCCGCCAAGACTGCCGCTGTTGTTTTGTCGTATGTCCGGTCGATTGAACCTGTCAATCTCCCTGGATTCCTGATCGCTGAGCATAACTTCACCCATAGGTTCCGCCGCTTGCGGCATACTCATGTCTGGAAATTCGCTCTCGAAAAATCCTCTGCCTCCGTATTCTTCATCAGCTCCGTCTAACATCGACATCTCGACTGCCGATCCTGCGACCATGTCATCGGTGGCAAAATCGCTGCTGTACTGCCGCGTTCCCGTGCCCGACAACATGAGTGGTCCGGCGATCAATCCCAGCAGGCACACACATACCAGGCTTTTCCATCGGCGACGAATGACCAGTACGGTTGCCACAAACAATGCCAGAATGAAGAGTCCTGGAAGCATGAGACGTTCGGTCGCGTCCCGCGATGACGGAAGATAAGCCATTGCACAAATTCTCTGAATCCAACCTGGTTGCTCCAGAGCAGACAGTGGATGGAATCCTCCATCGTGGTTCACCAGCATTGATGACGACGGATAACGCACGTCCCATGTTTGCTGAAGAATGTCGATGGCTGCATTCGAGCCCTTTTCGGTGTCGATGCCAATTCTCAGCGATTGCTGAGTGGTGTTGCCCAGGACACTGGTGTTGTCGCTCGCCGATTCGAACAGAACTTCCAGCGTATGCTGCGTTCGGTCTTCACCCGTCGGAATCGCGACCAGATAGTCATCACCATCACGTCGGACTTCCACCGCTTCGTTGTTCAGGATCGTCGACCACAGATACGAGCTTTCCAAACCCGGCAACGCGAACCGCAGCGTTTGCACTCCGATACAGCGGAGCTGCACGATGCACGAACGTTGAATCGTTCCACTGCCGCTTAGCACACTGATGTTCGCGATGGATTCACAAACGGCTGAAGGAACAGTCTCTGTTTGAAAGCGGGTTTCACTGAGTTCCAGCGAATAGTTTGCGTGAACAAACTGGTAAACTAACGCCGTTCTGCGGCCTGTTGCTTCCGCCGGAGCATCGACCAGTCCGGAGTCCGCGGTGGTCAGGCCGGATGCGGAAATGTCTGCCGTCACCGCCGCCAGTTGCTGCTCCGGATAGGCCTCGAAAGCGAGCAAGCCGTGTTGTCGGATGGCTCCCGTCACGTTGACAAACGGAGCGGTCAGCTTTGTCTCTTCGTTCCGTGGCTGCTGCACGGTCGTTTGCAACGTCAGTGCACCG
The DNA here is from genome assembly GCA_937919915.1 of uncultured Planctomycetaceae bacterium. Lineage (GTDB taxonomy): Bacteria > Planctomycetota > Planctomycetia > Planctomycetales > Planctomycetaceae > Fuerstiella. The sequence continues at coordinate 9,899 of CALFOL010000284.1, read as the reverse complement.
ACGAAACGCTTATCAAACGTCAACCGAAACGCTCGCTGGCCATTGGTGACTGCCCCCGGAGTTTGTTCACTGATGGCGATGCCGCTGGGAACCTGTTGTCCTGTGACACCGGGCACCGGGCCGATTGAGAGCACAGAGAAGCGAATGTCCGGGCCGAGGTCCTCGGGTAACAGAAGTTCCAGCGTTCGAGTCGTCCCGTTCATGACGTCGACGGTGACGACGGCTTCGACGTGCTTTTGTCGCGTGTCCATCCACGTCTTCAACACAGATCGACTGGACACACGCACTGGTTTTCTGACCACCGACAGTCGCCCGGAATATGTGGTACTTTGAGTTTCGAACAGCAGAGTGCCGCCGTCATCACTGATCGTGGAAAGCCCCGAAATTTCCTGTGGTGCGATTGTGAGATCACTGGCCGCGGAAATTCTGTAGGTGCCGCCCACGACCAGAGCATCAAGTGCTGTCAGCACGGGCAGCGTCAGCAGTTGTGGGCTGGTTGGGTCTTCAATGGTCTTTGTAAACGGGGCTTTGAATGCCAACAATCCTCCGGCGGGAATCGGGACCGATGGTTCGATTACGATCTGGCCGTCCGTGCTGGCGGTACGCCATTTTAACGGTGCATCGTTGGCGTCTTTGAGTTCTCCGATCTGCCAGCCCTCGGGCAGCTGCAGCGTGAGTTCAAACAGCGGTGCATTCAGCGTTTCGACCGTTGCTTCGCACAAAAATGACGCGGTGGTATCAATGATCGACAGTGTGGAATTCAATTCTGCGAACAGTTCGCGGTCACGTGATCGGACGGCGACAGAAAGTTCGTAGTCCTGTAACCAGAAATCAAAGTTCTCACCCGCAGGACGTTGAGTCGATTCTTTGGCTGTACCAAGATGACGGATGCCTCCGCCGACTTCCGCTATCAATCGCAGCTGGTCTTCGTGGTGAACGAACACGCGTCCGGTATGCGATGTGACTTCGATCAGTTCCAGCGTGGGCAACCTGGAATTCTCTGCAGATTTTAACGCAGCGACTGCCGAAAGTTTGATCAGTCGATCTTCGGTGAAGGGTTGTCGATAATTCAGAAGCAGCCGAGTAAAACCTTTTCGATCCGGATCGTCTTCCAGCTTCCACGATTCCAGGCCAGTGGAATCGACGGCTGTGACTTCCAGGCTGCTGGGAACTCGGGCGATGAGCTGATTGATGGAACTTCCGAAGACCGAAACGCGCGTGTCGGAATTCCAGCGGATGTTGTCGCTGCTGAGTTGCACCTGCGCGTCAGTCCGGGCGAATACCAGCGTTTGTGTTTCTGACTGCTGTTGGCGCGCCGTCCATTTCAACTGGATCGTTTCGCTGCCGCCCGCCGGCACGGTGTAACTGGTCGGTTGATCGATGGGCGCAGGTCGATCCAGTTTCCGGCTGCTGATTTCCACATGCTGGTTTTCCGGGCAGGCGACTGTCACAACGCTTGAGGCATTGCTGATTGTCTGAAACGCGGCCACGCGATCGCTGCCAACGGTTCCCAGCGGTGTCGAAAGCTGCAGTTCCAATTTGAAGTTTCCCGGTTTGCTATGTACCAGTGTCAGCATGCCAGGTTGTTCGGTGTCTCGCCCAATCGCTGCCGGAGTTCCACCGATCGTGGCTTTTTCAACCAGCATGTTGCCGATGGGAATGCGCAGCGTGACCCATTGATCGGCGAATTGTTCAACGCTGACAGTCAGCTTGACCAGTGCGTGGTTGTCGGATTGCTCGACTTCATAAGCGGCGGATCGCAGTACGATGAGCGATGGGATGTCGGCGAGCTTTGCCTGAGCTTCCTGGGCTTTTGCCAGCAGGTCTTTGAATTCTTCTCGAGGCAGCATGACGCCCTGGGGCGAGCGTTCGAAAATCGCTTCCAGTTGATCAGCCGGAACAAAACGTTCTCGTCCAGGTCCTCGTGTTTCGTCGTCAGCGGATGTGAACGTTGCGGGAATGACTAACAGCAGGACGAAGCAAACGGCTGCGAACACACGGCTCCGACTGCCGCCCGAATTCGGCCTCTTTGAGAAGTGCGTTTCAGGCCGATGTCCTCCCTTCAGTACTTCTTCGCCATCTTGTGTCGCGGTCCACGGGCTCACGCCCGTGGCTGACCGAGGATCGTCTCGATGGGACGGAATCGCAGGTGGGAATGTTCTGTGCCAGATTTGTTGGATATCCATTACCACTTCCCTCCCATCAGATCGTTAATCATCTTCGTCACTTCCGGCGACGGCGTGACTGCGGCTGGCGGTGGGCTTTCAGCGACTCGGACAGGCGATGGAGTGTCCATTAGCGGAGCCACCGTCGTTGGCGCAGATTTCGGCGGCGGAGTTGATAGCGGAGTTGTGCTGACCGGCTCCGGGCGGGCGTTGTCGCTGGAGCGTTGGCCAAGGAATAAACCGGCCAGCCAGACGCCCGCGACCGCAACAAGGCCCAGTGACCCGGCGGACAGAATCTGCATGGTTTCCGAATTGTCCTTCAATGACCACAGAGCGACTGTCAGGCAACCTATGATGGTCAATGAAATCCGATTTTCCCAGCTGGTGCGTCGCAGAATGAATCCGACAAACAACAACGCGCCACTGATCACGGCAACCAGAAACGGGCGATTCCACCACACGATCTTGATCTGATCTTTTCGGCCCAGTGCTCGGTACACGGTGACATTACCCTGACGGGCGAAGTCGGCACCGCTGGAGTCATCACCAATCCAGTCCTGCAATCCCTGAGCTTCTTCGGCGGCAGACGGAGAAACCAGCGGCTTCCAGAAATTCCACAGGTAGCGGCCAGCCATGCTCCAGTTACGAGGTTCGCCGACAAACGAAATGTCTTTGGGACACCAAATGGCAACGCGTGTTTGTTGCTGGACCGTGCCGCCTGTTTCGTCGCCAATCGTCGGCAGGCGCAGGATCTGTCTGCTGCCGCGGCCTTCGTAGGGGTACATCGTTCCCGCAGATATTGGGCAACGGAACTGGAACGTCAGCAGGAATTCTTCGTCCGACGTGCTTTCGCGGCTAATGTTGACGTAGTAAGCATTCCAGCCTTCCGTTGCTTCAGCATCCAACGCTTCTTCGAAGGTTGTGCGGCGGGAATTCAGCAGCGGCGCCTGCAGGTCTGCTCCGGCGGGAAGATCAATACGCAGTCGTTGTCGTTCGCTGCTGGTGATTCTTAAACGACATCGATAACTTGCCATCGGCTGTTTGTCAGTGACGATTTCGAATGCTGCTCGCGAAACCACGGTGGCGACCACTTCGTGAACTTCATGTTTGCGGATCGTAATGGTTGCCGAGGCGGGTTGTGAGAAATATCGGAACGCCTGGTAGCCATCTTTCGGCATCAGTTCCAATTCACGGACATCGATCTTCTCCATCGTGTCACCAGCACCTTCGGCAGTGATCGACAGCGATTCATGTCGCAGCAGGCGAATTTCACCCCGGGCCTGCGTGAGTGTCACTTTGCGTTTGTCTGCCTGTTCGCCGGTGAACGGAGTCAAAATCCGGACTGGTTCCAGAGTTAATGTCTGCTCAGTGGTGGCGTCGTCGAGTTCCTTCAGTGGCACGTCCCATTCGGCGACCAACTGTACGATGCCTGTGAGTTCGTCCTGCAGCACAAGTGTCCATGCGATCCAGCCGTCTTCCGCTTCGATCGCTTTGTCACGCTGCTGAATCGTGTGGTTGTTGTTCAGCGATCGAAAGCGAACATCGCCGGCAATGCTTTCGGGCACAGAAACGCGATAGGTGTCAATTCCGGCATTCTGCACTTCGAACTGCAGCACGCTGCTGATCTTCACGACGTCAGGTTCGATGCTGACCGTTGTTGCGGTACTGGCTGCCAGTTGTGCTGGTCGGGGCGTTGTTTTGACGCTGATGGTGAACGGTCGCTGCGTATACTTCCAGGCAGAAACACGGACCGCTCGCCCAACGCGGGCCTGCGAAGTTTCGTTGGGGAACAACCCTGACAGTTTTTCATCGACGGTGACGACATCCAGAAACTGTGGAGCGTACAGAATCAGCTGGCCGTCTTCGCGTTCGACGCCCAGCGGAGTGATGCCTGGGATTTCCGTTTCGATTCCTTCTGCCGTGGCATCGAACGCCTGGTGGGCGGTGATGTCGACGTTGATTTTTCCGAGACGCTTTTGCGTCAACGACAGCGTCAGCTTGCCCTCGGCTTTGTCGATGTTGAATTCGCTCATTCCATCCGCGCGAACGGTGTCGATGGTGAGCGATTTTGGGTACTCCAGATTCAGTTGAAACACTCCCGCGCGTTCCACTGTGTATGTCAGTCGCGCAGCAAGTTGCACTTCATCGTCGTCAAAGACGATCCTCGCATTCTGGTCGACCAGCAAACGTGGTTCAACGGGTTTGGTTTGTACGATCAGAGCACCTGTTGTACCGCTGAATTCCCATGCCTGACTATTTCCGGCCGCCCCGCCCTTGTTGCTGGTTGCGGCATCGATGCGTTTGACGCCTGACTGAGATTTCACGACGGTTGTCAGCGAGGAATCTGATGTCAGGGTGATTCTGCCTGACTCACGGACGACACCGTCAGCGTGAATGCCCTGCAGTTTGCCGTCTTCGGATTTTCCCACCAGTTGAAAAGTGTCGCCAGCGGGAGTGCGTTCGGTTTGGACTTCGACCTGAAAGTGATCCGTGACAGGCGTCAGCAGCTCGATTCGCAGTTTCTGATGCGTGTCTCCAACAGCTTCGGCTTTCCAACTGCGAATTCGACCGGCGGATGACACAACGTCGATGATACTGGCATCGGCCGGCGCATGAATCGTGACTTCGGTGAGTTCCCCGCGCAGGACTTCGTAGTTCAGCGCGGCCGTCGATTGAATCAGTCCTGCTTCAACACGCACATTGGTGTGATTGCTGACGCTGGTTAGCAGGTCCATAATCGGTTTCGAACCAGCTTCCGGATTCCAGCTGACTTCGAAGTGATTAGTCGCTCCCAGGCTGGCTTTGATCACCGTCTGGTTTTTGTCATCGTTTTCCACCGGAAGTAAAAGTTGCAGCGGGGCGATTTCAATCGACTGGTCTGGTTCAGGAACGGTTAAAGAAAGTTCGCTGATGCCGACAGTTGGGCAGTCGATTGCGAACGACCGGTTTTCTGGTGAAGTCTTCACTGCGGCCAGCAGTTCGATGGTCACCGTGTGTTGCCCTGCTCCGTTCAGCAGGAGTTCGTACTTGCCCTTGGCCACACCGCGCAGGATGGTGTTCTTTTCATCGTCCGAAGTCACCTTGCCCACAGCGACGTTGCCGAAGTTCATCGGCACGCGAGACCAGCCCTCTTCTTTGAGGACGGTCACTCTGAATTCTGCGTTCAATCGGACAACGTCTTGTTCCACCGCGCCCTCGAATCGCGATTCTGCGATCACGGCATCGGGAGCTCTCACACCGTCTTTTGTCCGGTTCATGTAGCTCTTCAGCAGCTCCATGTATTCGGCATACGGAATGATGGCCGACGCATCCTGATTGTCGAAGACCTTCTGCAGCTCTTTGAACGGGACGTAGATCAGCCGATCCCACTCATTGATGTTCGTGGGCTCTTCGGTCGGAACCAGCTTTTCGCCGGCTTCCTGAGCCCAGACGGTGGCCCCGAATGTGATCGCTGCAATCAACAAATATTGGAAAACGCGGGCTGCAGTTTGCATGCAATCGGCCCCTTGGGTCGTGAATTGTGGTGCGTAGGAGGTATCTTGTCGTATTCTGGGCAGTCGCCGCAGTGTGAATCGACGCTCAAAGTCTATCAATTGCGCCGAATTTACATATTCTCAGCCAACCGCCGTGTTCAATTTCGACTGTCAGACCGCTGTGTCCTCGATTGGAGTAGTTCTTTCGGGGCAGTGGTTCCCGTCATTTGCTCGGAATACCGTTTGCTACGGCAAGTTTACGCCTTACCGTTTCTGGTTCGACGGCTTTGTTGCGAAATTCGAACATGCAAGTTGCGAATCACTTGCGGACTTGTAGACATCCGCGTGAAAGCTGACATCTGACCACCCTCGATTTGCTGGCGATACAGCGCTCCCCAACGACGGTGCTCAACAGTTGCCCGGCCGAGATGCGATAGCGACGTCGCGTGAGAGTCGCAATGGCCGAAAGCGGGCGCGAATCGACATCGCGGTGGATCCCAACTTCAAGTGCGTTGCCATTTCTGTATCATTCCGTCGGTTGTGATATTCAGAGCTTGCTCGAACGGTGATTCGGTAGGTATCGAATCCGGCAACAGCCGAATTATTCCCGGAGTTGAAATGACAGACGACGACATCAAACGAATTGAATCCGAAACCGGTGTTTCTCTTCCGGAATGCTACCGGGAATTCCTGCTGAAGCACTCAGTGACCGTCCGAAATCTTCAGGGGCGGGCGACAGACTACGGCGTGTATCCGTGGATCGATGCCGACGAAATCATCAGAGAGAATAGCGATTTTCCACCAGAGTATTTCGGAGACGATGGCGAATCTGTCGTCAGGAATGTTGTCGTGATCGCCGACAACGGAGCTGGTGGCTACTATTTCCTTTATCGCAACTCCGACCCCGCCGGGATCTGGTTTCTCGATTCAACGATCGCTGAGATCGAGCCGGTTTATGAAGACTTCGATGAATATCTCGCTGAACTCCGGGAATGATTGGAACCGTTGTTGATCCGTTTGAGACTGGTCGAACACTTCATTACGCCCGCAGGGAAGTGTTTATCTCACGACTTCGTTACAATCTGCGGCAACGATGAGGCGGCTGAAAGTCGGCCTCACAATCTTAATCTTCTTTCTCGATGATCGAACTCAACGTCGAATGTCTGATTCAACTGCGAATTGTCTTGTCGATCTCCTTCGCAGTTACGAATCCTGTGCGGTGGCGTTTTCTGGCGGTGTCGACAGCGCTGTTGTGGCGAAGGCGGCTGTCGAGGCGTTGGGGAGCAGGGCCGTAGCCGTGACGGCCGTTAGCCCAAGCCTCGCTTCTTCTGAGTTGCAGATCGCCAGAGCCGAAGCGGCGTTGATTGGAATTCGACATGTTGAAATTCGGACTGATGAATTTCAGCGGCCCGAGTATCGGGCTAACGCAGGCAACCGCTGCTTCTTTTGCAAGGACACGCTGTATTCGTTGACCCAATCGAAGCTCGAGGAACTCGGCGTCAGCTGCATTGTCAACGGTGCCAACACCGACGACCTGGGCGATCATCGTCCGGGCATGCAGGCTGCGAAAGATTATCATGTTCGCAGCCCGTTGATCGAAGCTGGAATCAACAAATCTCAGGTTCGTGAATTGGCACGATTTTGGAATTTGTCTGTTTCCGAAAAGCCGGCGTCGCCATGCCTCAGCAGCCGAATCGCTTATGGAGTTGAAGTAACGGAAGAACGAGTTCGTCGAGTCGAACTGGCAGAAGCGTTTCTGAAACAGCTGACCGGGTTACAGGAACTGCGCGTTCGTCACGAAGCGGATGAGGTCGCTCGTGTTGAAGTCTCTCTGCGGGATCTCGGTCAACTGGCAGATGCCGCGACTTGCGTTCCTGTCGTGGAAGAACTCAAGCGACTCGGATTCCGCCGGGTCACTCTGGATCTCGAAGGCTTCCGTTCCGGTAGTTTGAACGACGCACTGCCGATAGTCACGCTGGGCGTGAACGTTCACTGAGAACGGTGTTTTCTTGAGTACAGACTTTAGCCGCTGGTCTTCGGATGGTCCAGGGATGATTGGCGGCTAAAGCCGGTACTCCAACAAGCGGTCGTTCTTGCCGCTATTCAGCAGCGATGGTCCCGAAGTGATGTCCGAATCACTCTAACCCGAACTTCTTTAGATGTATCTTCTGCACTTGCCGAGTTTCTGAAGCTTCGGAAGCAGTGACTTTCCTTCATTTGCCGAGCCTGTCCTGTGGGCCATCGCAAAGTTGAAGCGAGGAGGGATCTGAGTGCTTTCACTTTTTACCATCATGCGACGTAAACCCAGCCGCGTTGGGCTAAAGTCTGACGAAGTCATGTTGACCTTCGATGACGGACCGAATCTCGAGGACAACGTGACTCCCGAGGTGCTGGATGTGCTGCATCAGCATTCCGTAAAAGCGGGTTTTTGTCCCGTCGGAAAACAAATCCGGCGACATCCGGAAGTGTTGCAGCGGATGTATCACTCTGGTCATTTGCTGATCAATCACACACAGAATCACTTCCACCCGATGCGACAGAAATATGTCGCTTTGCTGGAAGAAGTCGAGTCCTGTGATCGCACGATCGGCGAAGCGCTCGGCATTCCCGATTATCGGTCTGATTATTTCCGAGCCCCCTACGGTATCGTGACTCTGGCTGTCCGCCGCGTTACACGAACGCTGGGAATGACGCCGGTTTTGCTCACGCACTACGGCTACGACACGCGTGTCGGTCCTCACAACTACACGCCGGTTGTTGACAAGATGATCGCTAACGCCAAGCGGCGCAATGGCGGCATGTACGTGTTTCACGACGGCAGCCTTTGTCCTCCTTTGGTTCCGGAACACGATTGGAACCGATCAGTCGAAAATCGCAGCTGGGTGCCGGAAGCCGTTGATCGCGTGATCACCGAACTTAAAGCCGAAGGCTTAAAGTTTGTCCTGCCGCATCAGAATGCAAAAGTTGCTCAGACGGTCAAAAACGCTGCGTAGTTCACGCTCCCGCGTGACGGTCACGGCGAGGGCGAATGATCAATTGCAGACTACATATGCCTTCTGGAAATCACACCGTCATAGCAGTTTTCGACGGCTCCGCCGCACAACCTCTGCGAAGATGTGCCACCCGATTCTTCCAGCCGTTCATGAACGTGGCGCTGTCCAATTTGAATTCGGCGGGCGAAAAGCGATTTGCTTCCACGAAATCGTGTTGAAACAGGAAGCTGGAAATTCAACAGGAGGGAACGGAGATGACCGAGAAAGACTCGTGCAACACCTCTCTGTTTCCTCTGTTCTCTCCTGTTCAAAATACGCCCCCTTGACCCGTAGGCCGGACCGAGCGAAGCGCTGTTCCGGCGCCCACGTTCGGATCGTTATCTCGTGAGTCATGTCGTTGCCGGAGTGGCGTCGCTGCGCTACGATTGCAGGCTAAATCCAATCGTGGCGTCCGCCGGTTGCGGCCAAGATGATTGAATTGGATTTTCGGCTAAATTGTGCGACACCCAATAGCGCCACGGAGGTTTACCACATCGGTCGGTCGCCACGGTTCGGTGCCGCAAAATGTTCGGGGGGAGCTGTGATGAATCGTCTGTTGTGGACCGCCTTGCTGGCTGGATTGTCGTTCAATATCGTTGCTGTGGCCCAGACGGCTCAGCGTGGTCGCCCCGGTGGGTCGCGACTGCCAGCGGTCGGCAGCACTCTGCCAGACGTGACGGTGTTCGATTCGGAAGGCCACGAATTTTCCACAAAGACGCTTCGCGAACACTACAGCGTATTGGTTTTTGGTTGCCTGACCTGACCACCGTTCCTCAGAAATGTCCCCGGTCTGGAGACAGTCGAACGCGATTATTCTGCCAAGGGTGTGAAGTTCTACTACATCTACAAGTCGCTGGCGCACCCCGAAAACAACGGCTACATCGCGCCGTACTCCCTGGAGGAACGTCTGTTGCATGTGGCGGAAGCGAAGCGGCAGTTGGGAACTCGTTTCAACTGGTTGTGCGATTCGATTGATAACGATCTGAAGCACGCTTTAGGCGACGCGCCGAATTCGGAATTCATCATTGATCCGAAAGGAAAAATCGTTGCGGCCAGGCAGTGGAGCAACGCTGGTGAGTTGCGAAAGGATCTGGCCGGGATGGTTGGCAAAGTTACTCCGGAGACTCACGTTGCGGACGTGGGAATGAAGCCGCTTGCCCCGCCGAAGACTGCGGCCAAAGGCGTTGTGCCTCGCGTCAAACTGCCGGACAGCATGAGTGCTGTTAAGG
>CALFOL010000283.1 GCA_937919915.1 uncultured Planctomycetaceae bacterium | reverse complement strand
ATGCAGCTCGCGTTGCCGATCGCCGTCTTGAACTCAATGTGCTGCTGAACCGTCGCTGTTCGTGATCCGTGACGATCGGCCAGTTGACTGATATCCCCTTTGATTCGAACGACCAAATCACGACGCTCGGGCACTGTGATTTCCACGTTCTCTTGCCCACATTCAAGATCATGAACTATCGCTCGGGCACCATCGGCTGTCTCAACGATGAACAATCGCCTGAGATCATCGCTTAACTGATCCAGAACAAAACGGCCCTGCGCATCCGTCGTCGCCACGATTTCTCCCCAATTTCCCGGTCCGTTTCCATTCAGAAAGCTCGCCCCACCTTGATAGACTTCGACCATCGCTCGCAACGTGGCACCGACGGCCGGCGCACCTGCAGCATTCCGCACGACTCCTGATGTGAGCTTACTCCGGGTCATCGTCAGCACAATGTCTTCCGGTTCGACCACGTGAACCTGCTGCCTGACAATCGGCTCAAATCCCGGTACGCGAGCACTTAATCGATAAGCCATATCAGCAACGTGCTCCAGCAGTATCTCGCCTTTCTGACCGGTCGTTCCCACCGTCGCAGTCCCGACTGAAGCGCCTTCGAACTCGGGGTAGAACTTCACACCCGCCCCGACAATCGGTTGCCCCTCCTCATCTCGCAACTTTAGCCATGCTGTAGTGCCGGGCTTCAAAATCAGCGTCACCTCACGTTCTTCGCCAGGCCGAACATGCACGGGCTCGGAAAATGCAGGTGCAAACCCGTCGGCAAAATGAACGAACCAGACTCGGCCTGCTGCCTGCTGAATGGTAAAACGATCGACGAACTTCCCCTCGGCGTTCATCAGACTGTTGCCACCGTCGAATTTCACGTGCCGAAACGTATACCCCTTGACTGTCGGTTTCGAACCATCCTCATTCACAATTCGGACGTTGATTGTGCCGAGTTTCTCGTTCTGCGACGGAAGGGGCGTTTCCTGCTCTACATCTGCGGCCTGCTGCGCAAGTCCCGGACCAGTGGTTGCCACCACGCAGGCAACGAACACCAACAGACACAGAAGACCTGCCCCATAGAGACTGAACACAGACGATAGATTCCCCGCTGGCTGAACTCCAGCAATTCGACGAATGCGTGACAGCAGCGAACCATCGCTGGCAGCTAACGTGAGAACAGACGTTTGCCCTCGCAACTCTTCAACTGCCACCAATGCACGGCCGTATTCCGCATGGTTTTCCAGCACGGTAACAACGAGATCATCGCAGCAGTGCTCGCGTTCGATACGAATGCGGCTCGACAGCCACCACACAGCCGGGTGATAGAAAAACAGAGTCTCCACCATCGTCTGCAGCAGGTTCACGACGAAATCGTGTCGTCGGACATGAGCCAGCTCGTGAGCCAGAATGGCCTCAAGCTGTTCCGTCGGCAGATGCGTGAGAAAACTCACTGGCAACAGGATCACCGGGCGCAAATAGCCAACCACCAACGGAACCTGCGCGACCGTCGACTGCAACACACGTACCGCGCGACGAATTCGCAGACGTTCACTCATTCGTATTAACGCCGCCTGCACAGCATCAGGTGGACTGGAGACCCCGCTGCGTTTTAGCCTCCACAGCGTCCACCAACCGAACAGCGGACGAAGTGAGCACACGGCAACGCCGAACAGCCATATGCAGACAATCCACGGCAGCCAGGGCCGGAGTGTCGCGGTAAAACGATCAACGAACGACGACTTCACCGACCTCTCGGCAAGCGGAGTGACGTCAGTCGGCGATTCCGGAGCGAGCGGAGCAGCATCAGCGGTGACTTCCGAGACCGGTATTTTCAGTTTCTGAGCAACGTCGAATTTGTGAAGGTCGACTGACACCGGACGGCTCGCGTGAATTTCCTCCAACGCGGTACTCGGGACGTTCTGCCTCACGAGCATCAGCGACCACGTCACCAGCGAAGCTCCAACCATCAGCGGCAGCGCAGCAACCAACACGCCATATCGCAGCGCAGCAGAACGCTGGCGAAGGACGTGGATCACTGCGGCCACAAACGCTGACGCCACAGCAAATTGCCAAAGCGAATGCAACAACACCCAGCCGAGTCGTTCAATCTGTGGTTGAGTAATCACCGTTTGCAAAAAGTCCGGCACGTTCATGACTTGCCCTCCATCTGATCCAGCAGCTTACGAGCCTCAGCGATCTCTTCCTGCGAAGCCTTTCCGCTCGACAGCGCCTGCAGTACCAGACTCATCGCCGAACCGTCGTAGACTTTTTCGATCAGTTCACTCAGAAACGACTTCGCGGCCTTTTGACGAGTAATCGCCGAACGATACTGATGCGGGTTAACTTGCTCGTTGCGTTTGACGAGCCCCTTTTGCAACATCACCGACAACATCTTGACGGTGGTTGAGTAGTTCGTCTTTTTCACTTGAGACAACCGAATGTGCACTTCACGGACCGGACAGGGCTCAAGATCCCACAGAATCCTGAGAATCTCCAGCTCCACCGCCGTTGGTTGCGATGATCCCAATTCACGCATAACTTCCCTCCCAAACACCATAAAACACTGCAAGCGAAAGCTTTCTCTTCACCATCGTAGCGAAAGGTGTCGCTAGCGCAAAGGGAAACGAGTAAACGCACCAGGGCATCGCGGCGGCGCAGAGCTCATTGTTCCTCAATCGCGTTCCAGGCCAATTACCAGCACGAAGCGCCAGCGAGTGACTCAACAGTCACTTGCAAATTCTCTCGCTGGCGCTTCGTGCTGGTATTCGCCACAGTGAGGAAGTGAGTCGCCGTGAGGAAACAGGCCGGGACCGCAATGATTGCGATTGTTGAGTTCGCCTCCGGCGGCTTGTCGGCTGGATCAATAAAACGCCTAACATCGGCGATTCTCCGGACGAATCACAAACCACCGTAGTCGCTGGTACGCCCCAATCCCAAGGTGTAGTCTTCATACAGTTGCAATTCCGTCTACCGTGGACAGAGAAAAGTGGTCATGTTCGACAGTCCGTTGATTTCACTGGGAGCTTTTCTCGCTGCAGGCGTTGGTATCTACATCGGCAGCTACTTCGGGGCACTGTGAGTACAACTGGCGGCGCGTTGTCTGAGGATGCCCAACGTCGAATACAGGAGGGCCTTCAGCGCTTGGATCTATCGCCGACTGCTCTACCCAGATGATGTCGCCGAGAGTGAGTCCGAGCACTTTGAAAACCAAACATCACACAACTTCACGTTTGGTGATTATTTCGTACTGGCTGCTGTCGCCCTGGCCTTCAGCATGGTGGCCCTTGGTGTGTCTATTGGTTTCGGGATCCTCACCTGGGCCCGACTGATCCCCTGACAAATACCCTGAAAGTCAACTCCGACACCGTGGCGTCCAGCCGCCGTTCCAGGCTGCAAGCAGACTGCGGCCGGAAGCCACTGTCACGACCTGAGCAGAAAGGCACGCTACTCGATATTCAACGAATCAATATCGAATGGCAATTCCGGCACAGCGTCCTGGGCGGTGACCAGCGTTTGCAGCCACTGATCGGATGGCCAGGCGAACGGGCGGAACTTTTCTGTCGTACCTGTCTGGTCGCGATAAATGATCGCTCGGCCCTGGTTCAGTGACGCCGCAACCGGCGTGTCTACCAGACTGGCGGAATCCGTTTGATTCATACGGAAGGCAATGCGGATTTCGAATTCCCGCAGCAACGAATTCGATAACCAGCGAATCGCGTTGCTGAACGTGTCTGACCAGACCACAACATGAATGCCGACCAACGGCCCGCGTTTCAACACGTCACTGAACATCGAAGATGCCGTCTGAGCTTTCGGTTCTCCGAAACCGCCCAGTCCAAAGTCGTCTTCGTCTTTGCGGAGTCCACGAAACTGACCGATGTTTCTCACCACAAACACGTGCTCCGGACCGCTCGACAGAGTGGAATTGTTTTCGCGAGCTACCACTGTGTGAAACAGTTCTTCAACCACAGCATCGCAGTCCGCAGGGCCTTTCAGGATCAGCGATTCAAGCTGCAGAGTCTTCTGCAGTCCGGCGAAGCGCTGCTGTGAATCAACATCTTTAGCGTCATGCAGCAACGTGACGGTCGGCGTCAGTTCGTCTTTGCCGTGCGGTCGACAGCAGGTACTGAGAATCGTGCACGCCAACAGACTGTCGACCTGAGTTTCGTCCTGTCCAACAATCAACAGATTCTGACCACTGGCGCGCCGGAGTTCGATACATGCCGGAGCAGAAATCGCCACGGGCTCGCCCAGCCAAACGGCTAAAGCATCAACCGGCTTGCGAGTCGCATCATCCCCGCTGCTCAACCACGCATTCAGTGGACCGCACATTTCGACGGTTGGCGCGACGTTGCCTTCGAAGACGACCATGCTGTATTCGCGACTGTGTGTCGCAGCCTGATGCGTCAACATGGTGCGAATGGCTTCTTCGCGGCGAGGTTCATCCAGCCACGCAATTTGAAACGGATGATTTCCCTGCACCAAACCATTCGCGTCGTTGTAGATGGCTTCACCTGGCCGTGCCAGCAAACGCGCGGCCATGTTGTCTTCACTAAGAATCAAGTGCGCATCGCTTTCACTGCACTGTAGAGCGATACGGACACCAATCTGCCCCATCGTGCTGCGGGCCAGCGAGTACGCTCCACCGAGCGTTTGCGAACCCAGCAATAGATGGATCCCGAAGGCTCGACCCTGACGCACCAGGCGGTCCAGCAATAGTGATGCGCGAGCGGAAACACGGTCTTCGGCGGTGAAGAATTCCTGAAATTCGTCGATCAACAGCAACAGACGCGGCATCGGCTCGGTCGGGAATCGTTCTCGAAACGAAGGCACGTCCTGCACGCCACGATCACGAAACAGCTCGCCGCGTTCCTGCAGAATTTCGTCCAGTCGCTCCAACACGCTAAGCCCAAATTCCCGATCACTTTCGATCGCCACGACTCGAGCATGAGGCAACTTATTTGCGGCGTACGTACGAAACTCCACACCCTTTTTGAAGTCGATCAGATAAAACTGAATCTCATCCGGACTGTAGTGCAGGGCGATATTCGTAATCAGAATATGCAGGAACGTTGACTTGCCCGAACCCGTCTTACCAGCGACCAACACATGCTGAGAAGTCCCGCGACCGAGTCGCATAAACTGTAACCGCGCAGCACCCGCGCGACCGATCGGCAGATCGATTCCGTCGGCCGTGGAGTGCGACCAGATTTCGTCGTTTCGCGGAGCGATCCGAGTGAACGAAACTTCGACACGCCGCGCGTCCTTCGATTGTTCGCCGACATCGCGCACCAGCTTGACGTATTGTTCTGCCGGCGGTTCCGAAAACTGCTCAAAAACCACAGACTTTGCAAACGTCAGCCTTGGCTGCACAACACCTTTCACGACGTGAAAACGCTGACAGTTGTTGGTCAGATCGTCGATATCAAACGACGGCGGTGCTGCGATCGCCGGATTCCAGGCAACCAGCGCATGAACTCCGCACCGCGGACCACTGGTCAGAATAGACGCCATGTGCCGCGCAGATTCTTCCGTAAACGCAGTCGGAAATCCCGCGACAACGACAAAGTGATAGGGCTCGGCCACTTCGCCCGCCGAGATGTTGTACTCTTCGATCGTGTCGAACTGACTGCGGAGATACGTCTGGAAAATGTTCTCCATGTGCTCGGTCACTTTTTGCAACTGATCGCGAATCTGCGAGCCATCGGTCCAGATCCGACTGTGAATCAACAGGTCGTCAAAATCCGCCAGGTGCATCATCGCCGAAAAGCTCTGCCCCAGCCCAACTGGGTCGATGAGCGTCAGCCGAATTCGTCCGGCTGGAATCACGGTCAGCAGTTTTAGCATTTGACGACGAATAAAACTGAGAGCCACTTCGCGACCCGCGGAGTCGTGTTCGACCAGCAGCGAAGTGTCTGTGGGAAATCTCAAAACCGCGGGCATCTCAGCGCACAGACTGCTCGATTGCGTTGCGTCGATCGAGTCTGCAGTTTTGGGAACAGTGATCAGGACGTCGCCGACAGAAATGCACTCCGGCATCGACTGCGGCACTTTCCAATCCGACTGCTGTGGCCAACGCAGCGTTGCTGCAGCAATTGAAGCGGAGGTCTGGGTGACCGAACGAATTTCTTCAATGCTGTGATTCCAACGAGACAACACTTCTTCCGCCGCGCCGCGTTGATCGGCGGTTGCCTGCTGGTGTCGTGTGGCACAGCTTTGCAGACTCGCCTGCAGTTCCGATTCAAACCGCTGTTCGGCCCGCTGCAGATCCTGTTGCAGCCGACTTTTCATGGTGGTCTCAGCAGCAGTCGCTTCGGCGCGCCGTTGCTCCGTGCGGCGTTGTATCTCCTGCTGCAACTGCGATTTCTTTTGAGCCGTCTCTGACTTGAGCAACCGAACTCTGTTATCGATTTCCGACTTGATCTTTTCCGTCTGTTTTGTCCGACGTTCATCTATTTCGCGTCGCCATTTTTCTGACGTCTTGTGCAGACGATCGATGTGCTTTTCAGATTTTTGCTCCCAGAGCCCACGAATGTGTTCTGCGTTGCTGAAATGCTGCAGGATTCCATGAAAGCGGTCTCTTAGTTTTTCCTGAACCGACATCAGCAACATCAGGCAAACGAAGGCCATGACAGTCAACGAAATCAGCGCCGACACGCCGACCCATTCCCAGTCGGGTTTTCCGAGTTCTGGATTCAGGAACTGACGAATATCAGCGCGAATTTCGATAACAGCAACCCACAGGATCAGGAATCCGAGGAACCCCAGTCCCCACAGTCGCAGGCCCTTCACCCAGTTTGTCGCATGTAGAGCTTCTAACTCGGCCGCTTCCGCCAACAACAGATCCGCAGTCTCAACAGCGGCATCGCGTAATTCTTCGCGACTGGCGTTGACGACTGTGGGAGCAGGAAGAACGATTTCCATGTCCGCGTGGCAGTGTTCGAGAAACAGCTTTGAGTACTGAACCTGTTGCTGTAAACCCTCAAAGCGTTCGTCGAGATACGTCTTCTGATTGACGAAGGAATCCGCTTCGCGTTCGAACTGCTTAATGGGGCTATCGTTGGTTTCTTCGTCAAGAATCGACTGCAACACCCATGTTTCACTTTTCCGCCGGTCTTCCAGATTTGCGACTTCGTTATCCAGTTCGGCAGTCAGTTGCTGTGCGGTGAGTTGATGCGTCGAAGTCAGACCCGCGACCTGAGATTCGCGATCAAGCTGCAGCGTCTCCAACTGCACGCCGACCGCGGAATTAAGATTTTTCAGTTCGGCCTGCAGTGCGGAATAATTTGTTTGCTGGACTGCCGCCAGTTCGCGCTCGTGCTGGTCGTTCGTGTCCTGCAACAACGTTTGAATGTGCTGCAGATCAGATCGATATCGCTCACATTCGACCGCCAGTTCACTGACGCGTGTCAGCTGCCGGCTCATTGTGATCTGGTCTGCGTTCATGATGAGACATCCGGTTCTACAGCGTACTACGCTGACTTGTGGCCGCGGCGAACGGTTTTCGACACCAAATCGCCCGCTCCCACGAGCCCGACGCATCCACATGTTTAGGTAAACTGATCTAAAGATCGAAACGCTTGGACAACGATTGACGACATTGCTGTTGTCCTGGTTCGACGCCCCCTTGATCATCAGGCGGGAGCGACACCTTCGAAACGTGTTTTCTAATCTCACATCCGAAGTTTTCCTGTAAAAACCGGTCGGATCACAAAATCGGCCCGGTTTCTCGCGTATGCAGGCACTCTCGTTCTGCCTTTGACATCACGCCTGACAACTTGCCCACGGTATCCAGCATCACCTGAACCTGGCTGTGCATCGGCACCAGATACTCATCTTCAACGCGCTGACTGACGCTGTCCGACCATTCTTCTTTGGTTGCCATCCAGGCGTGCTCCAGCTGTTTCATCGAATCGGCCAGACGGGCCGCCGCGGAAATAAAGTCGGCATGCTTCATTGTTCCACCTCAGTTTCTGATGGTTTGTTTTCAACGGACGAAGTCTCAACGGACTGAACATTCTCGGCGTCAACGCGACCCTCCTGGGACGCATTCGTCAGCTGCCCGGGCGCCTGAACGTTCCCATACGCTTCCAGACGATCAACCACCTGATGCAGCATCGCCAGCAGCATGGGAATGTCACGTTCTATCAGTTGTGTCATCTGAGAAGCGCGACCGTGATATTCGTTAGCTTCATGATGAGCCGAATTGGTCCAGTGTTTAACGATCGGGACCTGTTTCTGAGCGTGCTCAAGATCCTTCTTCGCCTTTTCCAGTGCCTTCTTTTCTTCGAAACAGGTGGGTTTGAAGTCTCCCATCTTTCGCATTTTGCACTGATGCAGTCGCACTCGCCATTCGCTCATTTCGCGATAACACGTTTCGATTTCGCGTTTCCAGAACGTCGGGCGATCTCGTTCGAGCCAGCCGATGAAACGCAGCAACTGCATTTCGAGCGAAGATATCGCCAGCCGAGCTTCTTCCTGAAAACGCACGACTGCTGCGTGGAAGTTTTTGACAGCATCAATCGATCTGACGTTGGCTGATTCGGCCATGGTGAGAACTCTGAGAAGGGCAGGGGGGATCGGATCGTTTAACCGCGATACACTTGTGAGCCAACGGCGCTAGTCGCGGGCATTTTCCAGGCTCGTCTCTGCAGCAAATATCACGGCGATAACAGGCCCGAGGCTAGCGCCGACGGCTTACTGCTGCTGCAGATACTCTTCGATCAGTTGTGCTTTCTTCATCAGATACGGAATGTAGGTTTCGTTCGATTCCACAAAGCGGCTGAGAGCTTTCATGTTGTTGCCGAAGTCTTCCGCGAACTTGATGTGTTCTTTGTCGCGCCACGTTTGCGCGAGCGTATGCATCTGCCCACCCAGCGCCGCTGTACCCGCATTGATTTCTTCGTTGAAACGCCGCAGTGTTTGAGCAAAACGGCGGAGTTCTGTGGGATCGACGATGGCTTGGTTCATGACTTCATTCCAATGTGCGTACGAAAGCGGGATCGTTGCTAACAGTAACGGATTTGCCTTTGTGGTGTCCGCCAAATTCGGGCGAAAGCCGATTCAACACGTAAAAACACTGCTTTATTAGGCGTCAGAAACGCTCACGAACCGTGGCAACGCTTCGCCAGCCGTGCGCATGTTTTCGTTACGGCGGGTGACGTTCATCCGATCGCAGAATTCCAGAAACGGAATCGCATGCTTCCGCGTCACCTGCCAACGGTCTCGAATATCCGCGACCGGCCGTTCCGCAACCTCCGCAAACAGCTCATGTAGTTCGTTGCAGAATTCGGTGAACACAGACGCGGATAACAGCAACCCGTTTCCTGTGTCCAGCAGCATACCGGTCTGGACGGCAAACCGCGTCAGAGACGTCACGGTCTCAATCGGCAACTGCAATCGATCGGAGATATCCTTCAGCGCTGGTGGAGAACGATTGCCTTCGAATTCAGCAACGATCTTCTCCATGCGAACCTGTTGCTTCTTCGACAACGAGTTCTGATCAGACGCCACGGCGATGACTCGGCCCAACTGCACGATTGTGCCGTCGTCCACAAGCAACTTTACGCACCAACGAATCAATTCGGGCGAACCGAAACTCTTTGACTGCTGAATCGCGGATTCTTCCACCACCCAGGCGTCCTGAGTTTCCTCGGCATGCTTCGTCAATAATTCAACCACATGTCGCTTGATGCGTTCAACGCCACTGGCAGAAACCAGGCGAGTCGTTTTGGGCAGCTGCAGAACATCGCCCGTGTCCAGGACGGTTGAAATTGTGGCACCGGCAACAGCCGCGGGAATCCCCAGTTGCAGTTCCATCCATTCAGGTTTCGGCTCAACCTCACCCAAAAACTCTGCCCATGCCACCAAACGACCGGCGGCACCGGACATCGCGATTTTCTCCCCAAGCTCAATCAGCCTGCGTGTGCGTTTCGTTTCCTGCCCGGCAACCGCCAGCACTGTTGCCCCACCCACGGTGCCCACAGGGTACGGCAGGCGAAACAAACACTTCTGCCCAAACGCCGCCACCACCGGCACATCGGTTTCCACAACCACAACCACAGACTGCGACGGCTGCAAACGTCGCACTCCTGTAATTCGGGCACTGCACGCAGACGCAGCGATGTGCAACTGCATCGTCGCGGGGCACTTGATTTCGGGTGCGTCGTGAAACGTTCGTAATTCCACCAGCAGGTGCCGACTTTTGCGAAACACTCCGGGCTGAATCAACTCGTCACCACGACTGACTTCGCTCGCCGAAACACCGGTCACGTTGAGAGCCGTGCGGTAACCGATCTTTGATGTCTGCACCGCTTCGCCATGCACCTCGACTTCTCGAATACGAACCACTTCGCCACTAGCCGCCAGTTCCAAATTGTCACCGACATTGACGCTGCCGCCCCACACAGTGCCGGCAATTACACAACCGCGGCCTGGCATTGTAAACACGCGATCCACGGGCATGCGAAAGTAGCTGCCGGCGACCGGAGCTTCGATGGCATCGGCGTATTCGCAAAGTTTCGCCGTTAACACGTCCAGCCCAATGTTCTTCACCGATGAGATTGGAATCATCGGAATATCGCTGAAGTCGAAGTCGTCCAGAAAGACTTCCAGCTCTTCGCGAAGCTCGGTCTGAGCTTCTGCTGTGGCCAGGTCGATCCGCGACAGAGCAACGATCAACCGCTTTACTCCCAGCATCTGCAGTATGGACGCGTGTTCCAGCGTTTGAGCCTGAATGCCCTGATCGCAGGCGACGACTAGCAGGCCAACGTCAATCCCGGAAACACCGGCCAACAGGTTGCCGATGTATTTTTGGTGTCCGGGAGCGTCAATCAAAGCAAACTGATGATCGCCAGCGGCGAATGAGGCAAAACCAAGGTCGATGGTGATTCCGCGACGTTTTTCTTCGGGATGAGTGTCCGTGTCGACTCCCGTCAGCGCAGCAACCAGCGATGTTTTGCCGTGGTCGATGTGCCCGATAACGCCAACGATCGTGTAACTCATATTGAAAATTCTCAACCCTTGGTGCGAGCCGCAACTTTGGTAGGCTAACGATGCAGTGCCTCAATCCATGCGAGCGACCGTTCGGAAACGCTCCGTTGTCGCTCCGAAGAATTCACTCAACGTAAACAAGTATGATTCTATTGCAATTCTAACCAGGCACGCACGAACATGTGAACGGTGCGGGGCACTTTCGAATGAGAACAACAGACATGAACATTTTCGGTATCGGCACGGTCGTTGTCGATCACGTCCTCAAATTGCCTCACTTCCCCGCAGAAGACACGAAAGTCGAGATCGGCGATCAGTGGACGCAGGTCGGCGGTCCCGTTCCGGTTGCCCTGTCGACAGCTGCGTTCTTTGGTGCGCCGACGGCATTTCTGGGACGTTGGGGGCAGGATGCAGCGGGCGATTTGATTTCAACGACTCTGTGTGACCGCGGAATCAAACTATCTGCCTGCGACTCAGCCGCGAGTTGGTCGAGTGGATTTGCTCACGTGTGGATCGATGCATCCACCGGAAGTCGCACGATCGCCTATTCACGCGGAACGTTCCCGCCACCGAATGAGCAGGACGTCACGGAAGCGATGCTGAGCGACACTCGGATCCTGCACCTGGACGGCTGGGCCGCCGACGCTGCGATCAAGGCTGCAGCAATCGTCAAACGCAACGGGGGCACTGTCGTTCTGGATGCCGGTTCGGTAAAGCCGCGGATAGACGAACTGCTGCCTCTGGTGGACGTGCTGATCGCGTCAAAACTGTTTCAGACCAGCCGTTTCGGCGAATTCAACGTTCCGGCTGCTGACCTGCTGTCTCTGGGACCAGCCAATGTGATCACCACGGATGGAGCACGCGGGGCTACCTGGCTAACCAAAGACGCTGAGATCCATGAACCTGCAATCCCGGTCACGGCCGTTGACACCAACGGAGCAGGAGACATCTTCAGCGGCTGCATCCTGAACGCACTGCGCCTACAGCAGTCACCGCGCGAAGCCCTGCAGTTTGCCAACAAAGTCGCTGGCTACGCGTGTACTCAGCCTGGAAATCATTCACTGCCTGCGATCACAGAATCGTAGCGGCAAATACCCCGCACTGCCGAAAAACATTCAGCGTCCATAAACCCCGTCTTTTGTCGGCAAAAGTCCTTCACGGCGCCGGTCTTCGGGGTGGCGTAAAACACTGGCAAAGCCAGTGAAACTCGCAGCCTCAGGGTGCAGTTCGATTTGACTGGTGAATGCCCTGCAGTCCTTTGCTACACTACAGCGTATTACGCTGACTTGTGGCCGCGGGGCACGCGTTTCGATCGAAGAAAGCGTGCTCCCGCGAGCGAGTACCGTTCACAACAATAGGTAAACTGCTCTAACACCCTGCGTTCACATGACCCTGCCTCATTTTTCGGCCTCCATTGATGCGAATTCTCATCGCCCTTCCTATCGCCCTGACAGCCTTGTCCTTCGGAGCGGCGACCTCCATTGCTGCGGACATCGATTTCAATCTTCAGGTCCGTCCGATTCTGTCGAACAAGTGTCTGCTGTGCCACGGGCCGGATCCCGACGGCGTGCAGGCGGGACTTCGATTCGACCTGCGTGATGCAGCAATTGCAAAACTGGAATCCGGCACGACTGCCATTGTGCCCGGCCAGCCGGAACTAAGCGAAATGATCGCGCGTATTGCCAGTGAAGACGCAGACGTCCGCATGCCACCCGCAGAACATGGCGCAAGACTAACAGCGGCCGAAGTCCAGATCTTGCGCGACTGGATTCAACAGGGCGCAAATTATGCGACGCACTGGTCCTATGTGAAACCGATTCGGCATCAGCCGCCTCAGACAGACCCGCAACATGTCACCTGGCCGAAAAATGCTGTTGACAATTTCGTGTTGCGACAAATGACAAAGCAGGGCCTGCAACCGTCCCCTGAAGCCGACCGCTACTCTTTAGTGCGACGCGCGTTTCTTGACCTGATCGGCTTGCCACCAACAATCGAAGAAGCCGATGCGTTTGTTGCCAGCACAGATCCAGAGGCCTACGAAAAGCTCGTGGATGATCTACTGAATCGACCATCCTTCGGTGAACACTGGGCCCGCAAGTGGCTGGACCTGGCACGCTACGCCGACAGCGCTGGCTATGCAGATGATCCTCCGCGAACAATCTGGGGATACCGTGACTGGGTCGTCAAAGCGATCAACAGCAACATGCCGTTCGATCAGTTTACCAAAGAACAATTGGCCGGAGACCTCCTGCCGAACGCCACTGAAAGTCAGTTAATCGCGACCGCCTTTCATCGCAACACACTAACGAATAACGAAGGGGGAACTCAGGACGAAGAGTTCCGCAACGTTGCGGTCGTCGATCGCGTCAACACAACGATGGCCGTCTGGATGGGAACCACAATGGCGTGTGCTCAGTGTCACACACATAAGTACGATCCCATTACGCAGGAAGAATACTTCCGTTTCTTTGCCATCTTCAACAATACCGAGGATGCTGATCGCCGCGACGAATCACCGGTGGTGCAGGTTTACACGGACGAACAACGACAACAGAAAACAGATCTCGAGTCTCAGATTACAGATTTCCGATCCGCAATTTCGACGCCCACTGCGGAACTTGCGGCCTCGCAGACCGCATGGGAAGCTCGGCTGAGAGCTACCCCGGAGTGGTTCGATCACCAACTAGCCTCGTTCACGCGAAGTAGCGAACAAGCCGCGACGATCCTGCCCGATGGCAGTGGCCTGATCGAAACAGAAACGCTGGAAGCACTGCCGCTAACCGATGCCTACAACGTGGAATTCCCGCTGGCTGTCGGCGAACCGCTGGCCGCATTGCGGCTCTCCGCGTTGCCTCACGATTCACTGCCGAACAAGGGCAGTGGGCATTCGGGCGGGAACTTCGTCGTCACTGGTCTTAAAGCTCAGATTGTTCCGAGCAACAATGCGGCTCCGCAGGCCAGATTCGTCCGAATCACCAACACGGGCAAACAGCAGATCCTGTCGCTGGCAGAAGTAGAAGTCGTCAGTCAGGGCACGAACATCGCTCGAACAGGCAAAGCCACACAGCACTCGACGGCATACAGCGGGCCGCCGGAATACGCCATCGATGGCAACACATCCGGAAACTACGACGACAAATCGGTCACGCACACCGACACGGTCGACGATCCATGGTGGGAAGTCGACCTTGGCTCCGTCCAACCCATCGACAGCATCACAATCTGGAATCGCACGGACGGCAACGTTCAAGCGCGCCTGAAAGATTTTTCGGTCGCACTGCTGGACGAAAACCGAGAACCGATCGTGACGAAGCAGATCGCCGATCCACCAAATCCGTCGACCGTCTATTCGCCCAGCAACGTTCGCGAGATTGCGTTCGCAACCGCCTACGCAGATTATCATCAACCTGGCTTCGAACCGGCGAACGTTCTGACTGGAAAAACGGGGCAGAAGGACGGCTGGTCGATCGGGGGCAGCACAAACCTCCCGCACCATCTGTTGTTGATCCCCAAACAGCCAATTCAGGTCGAGGAAGGCGCATCACTGCGACTTATCATCGAACAGAATTCGCCACACCATCGCCACCTGCTCGGACACTTCCGCCTGGGTTCCACTACCGATCCGGTCGCCATTGAGCGTTCACGAGTACCGGATGCTTTGCTGGTGACAATTGACAAAGCAGAAGGCGAACGGTCGGACGAAGAACGCACCAAACTGGCAACGTGGTTTCGCGGCAACGCAGCTCCGGAACTAAAACAGCAACGCAACCAACTGGTGAAGGCAGAAAAAACGCTGGCTGGCATGCAGCCGGCCACGTCGATTCCTGTGCTCAGGGAAATGACGGCGAACCGGCGTGAAACACACCTGCAGCATCGGGGCAGCTATTTGGATAAAGGCCAAACGGTCGCCGTGGGACTTCCCGCTGTCTTTAATACTGCTCCCGCCGACAAACCCATTGACCGCGCAGCACTGGCAGATTGGCTGACGAGTTCCGACAACCCGCTGACGGCTCGAGTGTTAGCGAATCGGTTCTGGGAGACGATCTTTGGGCGAGGCATTGTGGTAACGAGTGAAGACTTCGGCTCGCAGGGCGAACTTCCGACTCATCCGGAATTGCTGGACTGGCTGGCAACCGAACTGTACCAAAACGGCTGGAACAAGAAGGATCTGATCCGCACACTGGTGACATCAGCAACCTATCGCCAGTCATCGAAACTGACATCAAAAACAGCAGCCACCGATCCGGATAATCGCTGGCTTGCTCGAAGCCCAAGAGTACGGCTATCGGCCGAAATGGTGCGAGACCAGACGCTGCAAACCAGTGGCTTGTTGAGCGGTAAAATGTACGGCGCTCCGGTCAAGCCGCCACAACCGAATCTCGGCCTGACGGCTGCATTCGGTGGATCGACCGACTGGAAGACCAGCGAAGGCGAAGACCGTTATCGCCGAGGCTTGTACACAACCTGGCGTCGCAGCAATCCGTATCCATCAATGGCAACCTTCGACGCGCCTAACCGTGAAGTTTGCACAGTGCGACGTAACAGCACGAACACACCTTTGCAATCGCTGGTCACGCTGAATGACCCGGTCTATGTCGAAGCCGCTCAGTCCCTGGCGCGTATTGCGCTCCAACAGGACGGGGAATTGACTGCGCAAATCACAATCGCATTCCGCAGATGTGTGCTGCGTCCGCCGACCGCAGCGGAACTCGAAGCACTGACATTGCTGTTCCACGATTCAAAGACTGATCTTACTGATAAACCAGAAGAATCCATGCACCTTGCGACGGAGCCGTTGGGAGCATTGCCGGAAGGGATCGAACCAACTGATGCCGCCGCGATGACTGTGGTGTGTAACGTGTTATTGAATTTGGATGAGATGTTTCTGAAGCGGTAAAGAACGGCCCATTTGATTCAGTCCTGTCAGGACGATCCTCAGTTAGCACCGGGCGTCAGCCCGGTGTCAGCAACCAAAAACAACAGAAGCCCCATCGGAGCGATATTGGCAGCGTGACCCTGACAAACGGAAAAGCGTAATCAAATCAAATTCCTCGAAGTGGCTTAACGAACAACCGGCACAAAAACAGAAATTCGAATAGCAAACCGGATACGCGGCATTCACCCTCAGCTATTCAATCGTTGAAGCCGTTCGGAAATACATTCAAAACCAAAAAGAACACCACGCAAAACGCTCGTTTTCTGATGAGTACATTCAATTGTTGGAGAAACACGGAATCACGTTCGACAGGAAATATTTGTTTGATCATGAACACCTTGATTAGCAAATGCCGCCCCGCTGGGGCTTTGTTCGTTTGGCATCGCACACCGAGCTGACGCCCGGTGCTAATAACCAAGGATCGCCCCATACGGGGCTGAATCGCAACGCAACACAACCATACTCAACGAGACCATCCCCATGAACGCAAACCTCAGCCAACTTCGCGATCGCACACGGCGCCACTTTCTGTCGACCTCCGGCGTGGGCCTGGGCGCCATGGCGTTATCTTCGTTGTCCGGCGCATCCGCGTCGGCGAACGTCCCCATCGATTCCATGCAGCCGCTCGCCGGGCGCCAGCCTCACTTCGAACCGAAGGCGAAGCGAGTCATCTACCTGCATCTGACAGGCTCACCGCCCAACCTGGATCTGTACGACTATAAACCAGAACTCATCAAACGAGACGGTCAGGACTGCCCGGACGAATTCCTGAAAGGCCGCACATTTGCCTTCACATCTGGTGTGCCAAAGCTGATGGGAACGCCCCGGAAGTTTGCTCAGTACGGGGAAGGTGGCTCGTGGCTGTCGGACGCCGTGCCCAACCTTCATGGCGTGGCGGACGAAATGTGCTTCATCCATTCGATGAACACCGACCAGTTTAACCACGCCCCGGCGGAGCTTTTGATCTACACAGGTTCGCCGCGATCCGGCCGACCATCGATGGGAGCCTGGGCGACCTACGGGCTGGGCACTGAAAATCAGGACCTGCCGGGATTTGTCGTGTTGATCAGCAGTGGCGTGCAACCGAACGGTGGAGCAAACTCGTTCGGCAGTGGCTTTCTACCATCTGTGTTTCAAGGAGTACAATGTCGTTCGAAAGGCGATCCCGTATTGTACGCGTCCGACCCGAAAGGCATGGACCGCGATCTGCGGCGCCGATCACTGGACACGCTGAAACAGCTCAACGAATTCCAGGCACAGGATCTGGGCCACCCCGAAACCTTAACGCGAATCGCTCAGTACGAACTCGCGTACCGCATGCAGGCGTCAGTTCCAGAAGTGATGGACATCACGAAAGAAACCAAAGAGACTCACGAAGCCTACGGCGCGAAACCGGGCGAATCGAGCTTCGCTAACAACTGCCTGCTGGCTCGACGACTGGTCGAAGACGGAGTCCGTTTCGTGCAACTGTTCGATTGGGGCTGGGACTTCCATGGAACCAGTGAAGGCACAGGGCTGGACTCCGGGCTGACGAACAAAATGGCGGCCACCGACAAGCCAATCGCCGCTCTGATCCGAGACCTCAAACAACGTGGTCTGCTGGAAGACACACTGATCATTTGCGGTGGCGAATTCGGACGCACGCCGTTCCGCGAAGGACGCACAGCGAAGAGCAAAGTACTGGGACGCGACCACTTCCCGGACTGCTTTACCATGTGGATGGCCGGTGGCGGCGTGAAGGGTGGTTACAACTACGGGATCACAGACGAACTGGGATTCGGCGTCGCCGAAAACAAGTGCCACGTCCACGACCTGCAGGCCACGATCATGCACCTGCTGGGATTCAATCACGAAAAACTGAGCTACCGATTCCAGGGGCGAGACTACCGACTGACCGATGTGCACGGCGAGGTTGTTCACGATGTCATCGCCTGACCAGGTCGCTATGCTGAATCCGTACGCTCCGCCGAGCACGGAATCAGCATTTGGGCGGCAGCGACGCGAAACCATTTCGCTGCGTGCCGTGTGCAGCTGGCTCGTGGGCATAGGTCTCCTGCAGGTTGTGATGTCAACCTGCAGCATTAATTTCCTTCAGCGCACAGTCGCAGTCATCAACATCCGACTGGCGGTCCTCCATCTCTGCGTGATGGTCGGAGTGGCACTCTGTGCAACATTTGTTCTGATGCGACACCACCGAACCCCTTCAGCGATCGTAGTCGCGGAACTCGTCAATTTGGTGCAGTGGATTGCGTTGCCGGTGAATGTACAAATACTGCTTTGGATCAGATTCACAGATCAGCGCGTTCGGCAATCCGACTTGCAGGGCTTCGGTATGGTCTGGCTGTTGAGTTCGGTCGCAATCGCCGCGCTGTG
>CALFOL010000282.1 GCA_937919915.1 uncultured Planctomycetaceae bacterium | reverse complement strand
CGCTGAGCCGCGTGATCTTTGGATCCTGCATCAAGGAGGACCGGCCGATGCCGATACTGCAAACGATCGCTGACCAAACTCCAGAGCTGATGATCTTCCTGGGCGACAACATTTATGGCGACACGGAAGACATGGACGTGCTTCAAGCGAAATACGACAAGCTGGGTGCCGACGCGGGTTTTCAGCGGCTCACGAAGAGCTGCCCGACTTTGGCCACCTGGGATGACCACGACTTCGGTGTCAACGATGGCGGAGCAGACTATTCGAAACGAAATGAGTCCGAAGCGATATTTGAAAATTTTTGGTTGGGCGGGGAAAAAACACGAGCCCGAGAGCGTCCGGGGATCTACGACGTGCGTTTCTTCGGCCCCGTAGGCCAGCGATTGCAGGTGATCATGTTGGACACCCGCTACTTTCGTTCACCGTTGAAGGCGGGAGAAAAGCGCGTGGGTGGATCCTGGGTGCCGGACGATGATCCGTCCAAAACGATGCTGGGTGAAGCACAATGGAATTGGCTCGAAACACAGCTGAATCAGCCGGCCGAATTACGAATCATCGCCAGTAGCATTCAATTCATCGCTGAAGATGCGGGTCAGGAAACGTGGCCCAACCTTCCGCGCGAACGTCAGAGAATGCTGGACCTGCTGACGGCAACCAGGGCCAGCGGAGTGCTGTTCATCAGCGGTGATCGACACTGGTCTGAACTGTCCGCTCTGGACGACGGAGCGCCCTATCGACTGCTGGATCTGACGTCCAGCAGTTTCAATCAGGTTCATCCTCGCGGAACACCCACGACAAATCGATTCCGCCATCTTCCCTCGACATATCATCGGGAGAACTTTGGCGTCATCAGCATTGCGTGGGACCAGCCGGACCCGATGGTCACTCTGGAAATCCGAGACCTTGCAGGGGACGTCCAGCTGAAACACGATGTGTCATTCACAGAGCTGGCCCCTCGGGAACGATGACTCAGCGTTCAGGATGTCAGGAAATTCGTTTCCAGAGAGGTACGGCGCGAACAGGCCGCTGATTTCGCTCCCACGAGCTCGGAGCCTGTTGATTTAGAGCCCGGACAAATTCGGTGGAGCCGCGGCGGTTAAAAAACGATACAGCAACTGGTCCGAAGAAGAAGCCGTTGAAAACGTCTACAAAGCAATGACGGACTGAAAAACACTCCGGATAAGCAACAGCGGTGGAGCTCAGTACGCCGGACAGGCCAGCAATGCCGGTTTGCGCATGTAAGAGATTCCGTGAACCTGTATGACTCCCAGCGCCCCGTCAGCTGGAGTTCGACCGCGAAGAAGGAACGTTGCAGAATGCGATAGCGTCCGCAAAACTTGATTTGAAGAGCATTGGCGTTGAGGTTCGCGAGCTAACGATCGGTCCCGAAGAACTAGCGAGCCTTTAGGATTCCGCTGCCTCAATCGTGACTGCGTAACGCTTGTCTGCTGGTGAATATGCTGCAGTCATTTCGCACCAATGACTGGTGCCAACGGTCGATCCGCGGGAGCCATCGCACCAGCCAGAAATTCCATGCGTTGACGAATCAACTCACGGCGATGTGCATAGCTGCCCCCGTCACCGGATCTTTACCACACAGAAAAGCTCGGCGAACACAACGATTCATGCAGTCGTTTTCGCGAAGGGTCAGGTCGGTCAGGTCTGTTTTTTCGGTCTTCCTCTTGGGCGCGTGGTGCTTTCGAGGCCGAGACGGACGGCGCAGCTTTTTGTCCACTGACTGTCTCCGAAAGGCAGCCCGCGTTTGACACTGTTTCGAACAGCCAGTAGCTCAGCTTCCGTCTCGACTTTATTGACCCACGAACGCCAGGTTCGTGGCAGACGAGGATCGTCGGGGGTTGCCAGCCATCGCCGTTCTTCCGGCGATCGACGGCGAACATGAGCAGACCCCCAGACCCAATCTTCGGCAAGCTCAATAAAATCGGCACGAACTGGATTTCGTTCCACGTATCTCATCACCGTCAACAGGTGGCCATCACTCTGGATAGGAAATGACTTGAACCGTCCCTGATACAGGTGCCCCGTCCCGCCTGTCTTGTAATGAGCATGCCAACGCATCGTGTGCATCACCGTCAATCTGCGGAAGAACTCGCTGACCTGATCGGCCGTCTCGGGACGCACCACAAAATGCCAGTGATTTGGCATCGCCACCATCGCGAAAATCGGCAGCGGAACGATCTGCCACGTCTCATCCACCACCCGCATGAAGGCCCAGTAGTCTTCCGGCTTTTCAAAAATCGTCAACTGAGCCACCGCTCGATTGAGAACATGGAAGACTTCACCCGCTGGGCAGTTGCGTTTGGTGCGTGGCATCACCCCATCATATCACTGACCCATAAGAAAACAATGAGACCTGACCCCTTAGTTCTCTTCGGCGGTGGCAGCTCAGGCACACACCGCGACGGCCGCCGCCAGTTATGTGACAATGGTTGCCAGTTCGGCGGCAGCAGCCACAGCGGCCAACAAGGCGATGTCTGCTGAGGCGACCTCGGCCGCGATCGCTGCCAATGCAGCGGCAGCGACGGCCACACTGGCGTCGATTGACGCGTCGGAAGCTCATGCCATCGCCATGACG
>CALFOL010000281.1 GCA_937919915.1 uncultured Planctomycetaceae bacterium | reverse complement strand
TACAAAAACTGCGCAAGCCAACAGCCCATGCAATACCAGATTTTTAACTGCCCAGACTAATGCTGCTTGGCAACCAACAAGTAAATTCAGGGCGACAAGCAGCGGCGCAGCGCCAACCCAAGCTCGCGTTGCGCTTTGGGTAGCGGAATTTTGGGACGGCCGATCCATCGGTCCTGCCAGATTGCTGCAGAAATTCACGTGGAGCGCTCGCGTCACTCACACGGCCCATACTAACTCTTGTGGATTCACCAGTCTTTAGCAGCACTGCGCAGTCCGGGAAGATTCCCCTGTCGAAACGCTCATGGAGCGGCGGACTCCGGCGAAACCCGCCGGGGCTTCCACGTGGTCGGCAACGGACTGCGGCGCACACAAATTCCTGCATTCAGAACCTTTTTGCAAAACCCGTCTTGACCGATCTCTTCACTGCCAATAAGTTGCGGTTTACTGTCAACGACAACTTTCATCTCATCTTTGCAAATGGAGAGCAAAAATGCTGGTACTTTCACGGAAGACGAACGAGCAGATCCTGATTCCTGGCCTGAATATCACCATCACGGTGCTGAGCGTCGGCGGCAATCGTGTGCAGTTGGGGATCGAAGCTCCGCGCAACCTGGACATCACTCGCCCAGAAGCCAACCGGCCGGAATCCTGCACTGCTCAACTGGTCATTGATCGAGACCGAAAAGTGTCAGCGCTGCTGGTGTAGTGTCACCGTGACTGCTCCGCAACCGGCACCATTGACTGACTGTCACTTAGCAACTTGTTCCACAAGGTGCTCGACAACCTGGGCGATGGACATGCCGGACGTGTCAATGGTCACGGCATCAGCAGCAGGCTTCATCGGCGCGTGAGCGCGGTTTTCGTCGCGTTCATCGCGTTGGGCAAGTTGCGTTTTGACCGTTTCCAGCGTCAGGCTGGAACCGCCAGCGATCAGTTCACGATGACGACGACGGGCGCGGGCATCGACGGAGGCTGTAAGAAAGAACTTGTGCTCTGCGCCGGGAAAAACGACGGAACCCTGATCTCGGCCTTCGGTCACAAGGCTGCCTTGCTGCCCGACCTGCCGCTGGAGCTGAACCAGACGATTCCGGACGGCCGGATTGGCAGCGACGATCGACGAGATCGCTGTCACCTGCGGTGTGCGGATTTGCTCAGACACATCTATGCCATTCAGACACAGAGTTTCGCCCTGAAACTCTAATTGCACGGACTCTGCAATTTCCGCCACGGCAATTTCGTCCGTTTCGGAAACTTCACTGTTCAGCACCGAACACGCAATCGCGCGATACATGGCTCCAGTGTCCAGAAAGCGAACAGATAGGCGGGCTGCCAATAGTTTGGCGACCGTGCTTTTTCCCGAACCAGCGGGACCGTCAATCGTGACAATCATGGTGTACGAAATTGTCTTTCAGCAGAAAAAGTCGCCAGATACGGCGGGGCCGACAGCGTACGTTTTATCGCCACCATGTTGAATCAGAAAGTCAGTTCGACTTCCTTCATTTGAAAGCGGGAAAATTCTATCCGAACGCCTTCGGCTGTGACCTGTAGTCCCCGCACGGTCTCGCCCGTTGCCAGTCGGACGCGAGCCGTTTTCGGAGCGCGAGCCGTCTTGATGAGACATGCTGCAGAACGGCCTTCGGTTTCCTGCAGCAGCATCGTGATCGCCGTTCCAGCCGTCGAATCCCCCCCTGTGGATTCGCCCACGACGCGTGTTCGGGCAGCAACGACGTTTTTCGCAGACAGTCCAAGAATCCAGCCGGAGGTTGCTGAGGCGGGTGTTTTCCCTGTGGTGGTTTTCTGAAGTACCGGGCAGAGAATCTCCGTCGCGCTGCGCATCGGAAACGCCTGATCGAATTCCAGCGTCAAGTCGAACGCCCGAGCGTCTTCTCCTTCAACGATCAGTAAACTGTCCAGCATGCGGTGACCACTGCGCCGATGGTACGGTCGACCGTGCGGAAGAATCAGCAGACGCGAATCGTGATCCGACACCTCGACATAGTCCGGAGCTTCGAAGCGTTCCATGCGAAAACCGGCCGCCTGACCGAGACAGCTGCGAACGATTGAGGCCGCCTCGTTGTCCCACGCCAGTCGCACAGAGTAGTAGGTCATCCAGGGATTGCCGACAGGCGGTTCCGGTAGATCGTCGAATTCAATGCGAAGGTTGAGTTGTTTGGAGTTTCGTTCAACGGACGTTGTCTGGCGATATCTGGCGATAGCAATGCCGGTGGCAACGTCCGGAATTTCGCACGTTGTTTCAATGCTGCCCCGCAACGGCCCGCTGGCGATAATTCGTGAAGAGACGAGTCGCGAACTGGCGTAGGCCAGCGTGATTTCCTGATCCTCAACGGTGATGGTTTTCGATTGTTCGTAACGAAAAGCAACCTGCTGGCTGACACGATTGGCTCGCGTGCCATGAAACGTCACTCCGACGATGCCGCCGGTTTTGTCGCTGAGCTTCACTTCAAAAAACTGGTTTCGCAGCAACAGCGGTTCGGCCAGCGGTTTTCCCTTTTTTCCGTTGGGCGTCACGGGCTTCGCACTGCCACACGCTTCATTTAACCATGCGAAACCACCCGCCGGAATGTCCACGATCAGTTGAACGGCGGAATCCTGTCGCCACGTCGTTGCTATGCAGTCGTCCGTCGCGGGCAGCTTCAATGTCGATGGCCATGGCAGAGTGACAGTTCGATTCCATGGTAGCGTGTTCGAGAGAAAGATCCCGGCAGCGTTCTGTGGCGTCGCAGGAATGGCGTCGAGAATCCGATCGATTGCGTTGTTGCCTGCGGCGGAAATGTTTTCCGAAACAGCGGATAGCCGCGATGCCTGGGCTTCAGACGTGTCACTGGGTGCCGTGTCCAAAGACAGTCGTCGAGCTTCTTCTTTGCCCAGCTCGGATTCTGTGGAGTCCAACTGAGATGGGATCGCCAGACGAGGTTTCAGCACGGTCGCGACGGCTTCGGCAAACGCGGCCGCTTCCAGTAAACAGTGAGCCGCATGCAAGGCCGCTGGCGACGACACCGGTGCTTCCGTTTTCAGGACAGATGCTTGAATCAAAAACGGGCTCAGGTATTCGCCTTCGCTAAACTTCGTCGGCGACGCCTGGCCTCGCGTTTGGTCGATGAAGTCTGTCATGGTGGTAAAACGGCCCAGCACAGGAGCGTATTTGGTCGCGCGTTGCAGGTCGGCCAGCCACGGTGTCTGCAATTCCGGCAGGCGAGCCAGCAGACAGACGGCGGTCGAATCTTCCTGAAGGCTTTCCGTAAAGCGGTCGACGAAACGCAGGAACGCCGCCGAACCATCAATGGCCATCGGTATTCGTGACACTGCAGCGACGGTCGATCCGTCTGCCGCCTGCCATTCCAGTTGCCCGAATTCACGATCGGGATAAATGCCGTCATCCAGCACGATGTGCATCGCAGACGCCGCGTCGAACAGTCGCAGCACCGCGGGCATCGAACTGGTCATGCCGTAGCGTCGACGCGACCAGTGCAGCACGGCTTCCGGGGCAATGCTGTGCAGGGTTCGGCGACTCTCAGCGATATCCCCATACACGGTGCTCACGGAACCCAGCGAAGTTCGCAGTTCGTGTTGCTGTCCGGTCAGGAGCGACAGCTGCCCCGAGGCGATCTTCTCCGCCAGCAAACTGCCCAGCGAATCGTTTGTCTGGCAGTATTCGTGCAGCGTCTGCCCGCTGCAGATCAGACTTAGCGGCGTGCTGCCAGTTAGCAGTGTGCGAATTTCGTCGGCCGTGGTTTGTTCTGACGGCAGGCAGATGTCCAGCAGAAAGCAATCGGTGGGATGAAACTGCTCACGGCAGTCCAGCAGGCATTCGAAGCAACGCCGCAGGTGTTCGCGAGATGTTTCGACGTCACCCGCCATGGCAGCTGTCGCGGCAGCAAAGGCTTCGGCTGCCAGCAGATGCTGGTCAGGCTCGACGAAGTGATGCATGCGACGGCTGAGCCAGTTGACCAGCAAATGATTTGTGCCGAGAGCGAAGAAGTCCTGCAGCAGATCGTCGGGAAGCTGCGAGTGCTCAGCGGCAAAATGCGTATCAATCGCTGACACCCATTCGCTGCGTGCTGAGCAGGAATGAAACGTCACGCTCATTGTGTCTGCAAGTTGCTCCTGCCAATCGTGAGCCAGCCAGTCTTCGCTGCATTGCGGGACGAAAATGAAGTGTTGGCCGGTGGGCGGTTCGGTCGACTCAGCCTGAAACGCCGCGGGCAGTGAGCGCGACCGAACCAACAGCGAGGGATGCCACGCGACGGCAAACGCGTTCAGTAAAGAAGCGGCGTTCGCTTCGTTGAGGTCTGTCGGCAGGTCTTCGATGGAGTACCCGGGAATTAGGACGCGAATGTCCTGAAAGTCTCGACTATTGGTCATGGGCAGGGAATTTGCTTACCGAATGAGCTCGGTCCGATGGACGAATCGGCGACAGGCGGCCGAATTTTGATGGATTGTGGCAGTTTTTGTGAAAAAGCTAAGTTCTCGGGAACGCATCCTTCCGGATTGCCGTCAAAAAGTACGCTGGTGACAAGCCGGGAAGTTCGCAAGAAAAACCTGACAAGCTAAACGAAAGACTGGATTTATCAGATTGCGAAGTGGGTTGGCGTTCATAACTCTCCACTGTGTCCGATTGTTCGTGTCAGTGGCAGTTGAGAGCATTCGAAACTTGCATAAAGTCTTGGATTCGTTGACGATAAGGCAAATAGTCAGGTAGTTTTGATAGAGCATCACTTCCGGGTGAAAAAAAGTACAACAAACATCCGGATTGGATGAATTCGGAATTTACGATTTCGGACGATTGTTCCGATTTTTGATTGAGGAGCAGACATGGCAGAAGCTCGCAGTGCATGGGGAATCGACATTGGCCAGGCAGGTTTAAAGGCCATTAAGTTGAGGCTGGGGGCTGACGGCGAAAAGGTCCGCGCTGTTGCGTTCGACTACATTCCGCACCCCAAGATTCTGAGCCAGCCGGATGCGATTCCTGAAGAATTGATCCGAAGTGCTGTCGAAACGTTTTTGGGCCGCAACAAAATCGGCCAGGACATGATCGGAATCAGTGTTCCCGGTCAGACTTCACTGGCCAAGTTCATCAAGTTGCCGCCGGTCGAGCCGGCCAAGGTGGCAGAAATCGTCAAGTACGAAGCCAAGCAACAGATCCCGTTTCCTTTAGAAGAGGTGTGCTGGGACTACCAGCCGCTTGGGGGCAGTGTCGAAGAAAGCGGCTTCATGCTGGAAGCGGAAGTCGGCCTGTTCGCGATGAAACGCGAATTGGTTTACGAGGCGATGGCTCCGCTGACAGCTCATAAAGCAGAGCTGGAACTCGTGCAGGTTGCTCCGCTGGCGCTGTACAACTATTTGTCTTACGATGTCCTTGGGCACCGACTGGACAACGGTGAGCCGCCGGACGCCGAAGACTATTACATCATGCTGGATATGGGTGCCGACAACACCACGCTGATAGTGTCTAACGGCCGCAATATCTGGATTCGAAACGTGCCAATCGGGGGAAATCATTTCACTCGAGCGTTGACTCGTGAAATGAAACTGACGTTCGCCAAGGCAGAACACTTGAAGTGCAATGCGACAAAGGCGCCGGATCCAAAGGCCGTGTTTCAGGCGATGCGCCCGGTGTTTAATGATTATGTGACCGAAATTCAGCGTTCGATCGGCTACTTCGGCAGCGTAAACCGAGCTGCCAAGATCAAACGCGTGATCGGCGCTGGCAATGGCTTTAAGATGGCTGGCTTGCAGAAATTCCTGCAACAGAACCTGCAGTACGAAGTCATTAAGCTGGAAGACTATGACGGTGTCGCCGGCGACGGTGTTCTCAGCGATCCATTGTTTATCGACAACGCGATGACGTTTGCCGTTCCGTATGGCCTGGCGTTGCAGGTCTTGAAGCAAACTCGAATTCGGACCACGCTACTGCCACCGGAGATTGCCGTGCAACGCGTCATTCGACGCAAGAAACCATGGGCTGTCGGAATGGCCGCGGGACTGATGCTGGCGATGGGGATTTCGACCTTCGCGTCTGCGCGAGTCGCTGCGTCGAAGGGCGATGCGAAGTGGAAGGATGGCCATGAGGCAGTGGCTGATTTGTCCAGTAAGGTTGGGGCCAATACATCCAGCTACACAGCGCAGAAGACTGAGCACACTACCAACATTGCTCGGATTGACAAGCTGACTGCTCCGTTGCAAAAACGCGAAATGTGGATGGAATTGATCAAGGCGATTAACGACTGCCTGCCGCGCGACGAAGCGAATGCTTTGGACATTACTGATCCGACGTTGCAGCGTCAGCTGCGGATTGAGAGTTTTGTCCAGAAGAAAGTGGCGGACGTGGGTGTCTGGCACAAGGAACTGGCAGAAGGAGGCTTAGTCGAGAGTTTTCACAAGGATGATCGAGAGAAGGCTCCTGCGGGCAAAGGATATATCGTCACGTTGACAGGGCATCACTTCTTTAATAACGGCAAGGACTTCCGCCTGCTCGGGCAGAACTTTATCTACCTCACTCTGATTGAGAATTTGCGTCAGTGGAAGCTGCAAAACAGCGATGGTAAGCCAACGCCTGTCGGGCAAATGGGGATTTCCCATCCGGTTGTCGTTTACTCCCTGGACTCAATGTACATGTACGACCCCAACGCCAGAGCCGGAGCAGTTAGTGGCGGCGGTGGTGGCTATGACGGCGGTGGCTATGACGGCGGTGGCTATGACGGCGGTGGCTATGACG
>CALFOL010000280.1 GCA_937919915.1 uncultured Planctomycetaceae bacterium | reverse complement strand
ACCAGACAGGGAAACTCGAAATCGTTATGCTCGTTTATTTGTGCGCGGGTGCTTATAACAGACTCGGGGCGAAGTTCTTTTCATTGGCTCGTGACCTTCGTTGAGAGTCGCGTCGAGGCACGATACTTAAATGCCTGCGCCTTGAGCCTGCAAACGCTTCGCTGCGGCCGTACCGCTCAGCCAAGCGGCTTCGACGCGATTGCCGAGGCACCAATCGCCGCACAGACCGACGTTAAGCGTGTCATCAAACAGGCAGTCTTTATCAAGAGGCGTGGTCGGGATTGCGTATTTCCAACGGTGGCCTGCGAGATAATCCGGCTTTGCGGAAATGCCCACTAACTTGCAGAATTCGTCAGCAAGTTCGGCCACGATTGCGTCTCTTGATGCTCCACGCCGCTCGGTTGACCATTCTGCACTCGACTGTCCTACCCAGCAATCTGTCGTGTCAATTCTACCTGCCCTGCTGCTGTTTCGGGCGATCCACGACAAAGGAGAGTTATGAACGACAGCTCCGTCGAAAGAGGATCCAACTCGTTCTTCGAAAGCCAGCATGACCGTCCAACACGACGACATTCGTACGCCGCGTGCAGCAACTAAGAGTGACGGCGAATGCGTCATCAGCTTCTCCGCCTGTGCTGGCGGAGTTGCCACAATTAACGCGTCGAACTGTCCGAGTGATGCCCCAGTGTCCCTGAGAAGATGCCACTTGTTATCGATTCGCCGAACCTCATTGACGTCAACACCGGAGCGGACGTCAATTCCTGTGGCAAGGTGTGAGCAGACGGCGGACATCTCCGGGAGACCCGCGTATCGTGTGCGCGCCGTCGCCTTCTGAGTGATTCGCCCGCGGCCGAGTTCAACCACGGTGCCACGCCACGCAGATACAACTCCCGCTTCGATCCACGATTTCACTTGTTGGTCAAAACTCGGATCGTTCGCGGAGAAAAACTGACAACCGTGATCGAATGACAATTTGTCGTCAACGCCACGAGTTGACATGCGACCACCGGGCCTGCGGCCTTTATCGAAGACGCTTACTGAAACCCCGGCCGCCCGAAGCTGAGCGGCACAAGCGAGTCCGGCCATGCCAGCTCCAACAATCGCCACCGTGGGAAATGACTTGCCGGCCGAAATAGGCATCAGCTGTCGCTCCGCCGACTAACATCGCCCGGTTCGTTTCTCATGGTCAGGATTTCAGACAGGCTGCTGCCGGGCGGGAGCTTCGCGAGTTGCAGAAGCACGTACAGGGAGATGGCCATGTTTCCGAAAGACATGACGAAGACAAACCACACCGACCGTCGCAGTAGTGTTTGCTCTTTCCACGCGACCCAAACGTAGACCGTAAGGAAACCGAGATACGTGTCGAACAGAGTCACCTGAAACCACACGTCCTGCATCAGTGCACTGTTGTCAAACATACTGCGGACCGACATGGCTCGCAGCGTCAGCAATAGCAGGCAGACCGCGCCCATGGCGAAGATCAGCACCAGCGACAATCGTTGGAATCGCACGTGAGTTCACTTTCTGGTTCTTGATACGTGAACACAATTGGTTGAAGCCAGAAGTGCTCCGTGTGGCTCCGAGCCTGGCTGCAGAAACGCCCTGTTTTTCAGGCCGCATAGATCTTTCTAGTCATTCAAACCCAGCCGAACAGGAGAATGCTTTGCCTATTACGGCTGTTTTGGTCCTGGTTTTTGGCTGCGTTGCTCCTACAACCAAAACAGGAGGCACCGCAAACGCCTTAACCCGTCGAAAGCACGTCCGATCAATCGCCACCGTTCAAGCAGAAACGTTTCTCGGATTATCCACATTACCCGAGCCACCGGCCGGAATCACCGAACACCGATGAAACTCCTCGTACTCACACACGTCTTGGCCACGCTGTTCCTGGTGGGGCTGATCTGGTTCGTACAGGTTGTCCATTATCCGCTGTTCGCAAATGTTGGGCAGGCGCACTTCAAAGAGTATGAAGAACTGCATCAACGACTAACGACTTGGGTGGTGGGTCCTGCAATGCTGGTCGAACTGGTGACAGCGGTAGCTTTGGTGAAATATACTTCCGCTGAATTCACGACTCTTGCATGGTTTGGACTCGGACTGGTCGTGTCGATCTGGCTGGCGACGGCGACGCTGTCAGTGCCAGCCCATAATTCGTTGACCGCTGAGTACTCGACGAACGCCTATCAAAAACTCGTGTCCACGAACTGGATTCGAACTGTGGCATGGTCAGCGCGAGGCATTCTCGTGCTGGTTCTGACATACCGAATGATGAAGTAGCTCCGCCGCTGGTTAA
This sequence comes from uncultured Planctomycetaceae bacterium, assembly GCA_937919915.1. Lineage (GTDB taxonomy): Bacteria > Planctomycetota > Planctomycetia > Planctomycetales > Planctomycetaceae > Fuerstiella. Next base: position 2,508 of record CALFOL010000280.1, on the reverse strand, counting down.
GAGGGGAATGAATATGAACCACTTTACGGGATCGATCGCCTTACTGCGGCACCCTGAACGGCTGGAGAATCTCTGGCTGGCGTATTGGGATGCGCGTCGTCAACACTTTGACTTTGTGACAGCAGAACGTCTCGACGACGAATCGTTCCGAGAATGTCTTGATCGTGAAATTGCCTGGGTTTTCGATCTGCGCCGTGGGAAGGATTACATCATTTCCAGTCAGGCTCGGCTTCATCTCGACCTGCCCGTTGAATCGACAGATGAGGAAACATTCTACGTTGTCGAATTCTATATTGCTGATCTGTACGGCAAAGCAAGTCGAACGATGGTCGAGCTCAACAAAGAAGTGCGTTGGTTGACCGGCGATGAAGTGCTGTCAGGACAAACGTCTGAAGGTGTTCCCGTCAATCCGTCGCTCGTGGAATTACTCAATCGAGCTGACGTCATCGCAAGGCATACGAGCTGACGTGCAGTCATCGAGCATAAATCCATGCGAAACCTGATTCTTGTCCTTGGCGATCAACTCGATCATACGTCTGCAGCCTTCGATGATTTCAATCCCGACAGCGATGTCGTCTGGATGGCGGAAGTCGATGAAGAGATGACTCACGTGTGGTGCCATAAGTTGCGGATCGCGTTGTTTCTGTCCGCCATGCGGCACTTCCGTGATGAAGTTCGCAAGAAGGGCCGCACGGTCGAGTATCACGAGCTGCAGAAGCAGGCGGCAAAGGATCGCGGGCAATCTTTCGCCGAGATCCTGCGGAAGGACGTCAAACGGCTGAAACCGGAACGGCTGATCGTCGTGCAACCCGGAGACCAGCGAGTTCAAACTCAGCTTCAGGTTTGTGCGGATGACCTCGGCATCGAATTGGAAATCCGAGTGGACGGGCATTTCTACTGTTCGCCGGATGAGTTCGCAGAATACGCCGACGGCCGCAAGAGTCTCCTGCTGGAATTCTTCTACCGCGACTTGCGAAAGAAACACGACGTCCTGATGGCGGATGCAAAACAGCCGGAAGGCGGTCAGTGGAACTTCGACCACGACAACCGCGAAAGCTTTGGCAAGTCCGGCCCCGGTGATATTCCACAACCCAAGACATTTCGGCCGGACACCGTCACGAAAGACGTCATCACTCTGGTCGAGCATCGTTTCGCCGAACATCCGGGAGATCTCGACCATTTCACGCTGCCCGTCACGCGCAGGCAGGCGAAGGCGTTTCTGAAGCACTTCATCGAAAACATTCTGCCCAACTTCGGCAAGTGGGAAGACGCCATGTGGACGGATGAAGCGTTTTTGTATCACTCACGCCTGTCGGCGCCGCTGAACATGAAACTGTTGAACCCTCGCGAATGCGTGGACGCCGCCGTGGAGGCTTACCGGACAAACCGGGCTCCCCTGAACAGCGTCGAAGGTTTCGTTCGACAGATCCTCGGCTGGCGAGAATTTATTCGAGGCGTGTACTGGCTGAAGATGCCCGAATATCTGGACATGAATCACTTCGACCATCAACGAGAATTGCCATCGTTCTTTTGGGACGGCGATACCGAAATGAATTGCATCAAACAGTCGATGCAGCATGTCATTGACCACGGCTATTCGCACCACATTCATCGTCTGATGGTGTTGGGCAATTTTGCTCAGCTGTGGGGCGTTCATCCGCGACTGTTTCACGAATGGCACATGGCCATGTATGTCGATGCGATCGACTGGGTTTCGCTGCCGAATACGCTTGGCATGAGCCAATTCGGAGACGGCGGCATTGTTGGCACGAAGCCGTACTGCAGCAGCGGCAACTACATCAACAAGATGAGTAACTTCTGCAAAGGCTGTCGTTTCGATTACAAAAAACGAGTCGGCGACGACGCGTGTCCCTTCACCACGCTGTACTGGGAATTCATGGACCGGCATTACGATCAACTCAAGGACAATCCGCGAATGAAGTTCCCGATCAAGAACCTCGAAAAGATACGAAAGAAGCCGGAGGAATTGTCGAAGATCCGAAACCGCGCGGACGCTTTGCGAGATGCATCGTTAACGGTTCTCACCCAGCGAAGCCAATCAGATCCCCGTACATGAACTTCGAATTCAGAAGTCAACGACGCGCCGATCAACACAGATGGCGAATTCGTCCTGCACTGTTGACCGCTAACGTTCGCTTTAGAGGGCGCTGTTACTCACTCAGGACCGTTCGTCCTTACCGCGCACTGAGAATTTTCCATTGAGTTGGGGCGCATGCGTGACTTGCATTGGGCTCAATGCGTAGACTTATTGGGATGCTGTGACGCATTTGACTTGAACCCAGCAAAAACCCTTGCAGCAGGACGGCGCTGGTGACGGTTTCGGCCGTTGCGGCTCGGGGTTGCAGTTGATCGCTACGCTCCGAAGGGAATGACAACCAGCACGGAATTTCAAACCGCAGTACGGACTCTCTGTGCCGCGATCGAAGTAGGCCTGTCCTGGGCAGTTAAAAATCTGGTATTGCATGGGCTGTTGGCTTGCGCAGTTTT
>CALFOL010000279.1 GCA_937919915.1 uncultured Planctomycetaceae bacterium | reverse complement strand
AGGATGGTAAGTACGTTCCGCTGGGGCCAACCGCCGGCAATTTGAACGGTCCATGCGTAGCGGACGCCGGACTCAATCAGCTGGACAACTGGGTGCAGACGGGCCTGCTGAAGGCTGCTCCCCAACAAACGGATCGCCCAAAACTGGTGACCTTCGATGACGAAGAATCCGGTTCGATCGATCATCGCGCGCGAGCGTGGCTGGACGTGAATTGTGCTCACTGTCACAATCCACAGGGCTCCGCCAGAACTTCTGGCCTGGATCTCACCAGCACTCAAGCCGATCCTGCTAAATTTGGTATTTTCAAGTCACCGGTCGCGGCAGGAAAAGGATCAGGTGGTCGGCGGTACGACATCATTCCGGGTAAGCCAGACGATTCGATTCTGCTGTATCGTATCGAATCTGAAGAGCCCGGGGCTCGCATGCCGAATCTCGCCAGAAATATGGCGCACACGGAATCCAATCAACTGATCCGAAATTGGATTCTTTCGATGCCAACTTCTGAAACACCAGACAGTATGAAAAAGTAACGGTAGAAGACCTTAGATGAATCATCCTTCCAACATCAGGCGCTAGGTATGTCATCCTCTCAAATCCAACCCGGCCTGTTGCGCAAGATGACAGTTCGCAAGGTGTTGGAGTGCCTGCAGGAACAGGGGCCCCTGTCTCGCGCGGAAGTGACTCGCGAAACCGGCATCAGTGCTCCAACTGTGTCGAAGGCGGTGGCGGATCTTCTGGATTCCGGACTGATTGAAGAAGGTGAGGCTTCGGGAAATGTGCTGGGGCGCCCCGGAAAACTACTGATGCTGGCCCGCGATTCAGCCCAGGTCATTGGAGTCGTCCTGGATTCACAGATTTGCAGCGTCGTTACGGCAAGCCTGGCTGGCGACATCGATTCTCAGCGCACGGTCACGTTTTCGACGCCTGCCAGCTACGGAGCGTTGCAAAAACAGCTGACGGAAATCGTTCAGGATGCGATCCACGGCGCCAACGCACTGACGCTGGGAATCGGTATCAGCGCGCCAGGATTGCAGGATGGTGAGCGGTGTTTGTTTGCTCCGAATCTGCAGGCGATCAATCAACAGCGTCCAGCGGCCGATCTGTCGCAGGCCACCGGAGTAACGGCCTTCTGTATGCAGGAAAGTCGAGCCTTGTGCATGGCGGAACGGCTGTACGGGAAAGCTCGCGGGATGGATGACTTCGCAATGCTGGACTTCACCTCGGGGTTGGGGCTGGGTGTGTTTAGTGGTGGTGACCTGATGCAGGGCCACAATGGTCTCGCCGGAGAACTCGGACATATCACCGTTGACCCAGCGGGGAAATTGTGTGGCTGTGGAAATCATGGTTGCCTGGAAACACTGGCCACGGATTCCGCCCTGGCTGGCATGATTTCCGAACGGCTGGGGCGACGTCTGACAGTCACTGAGGTCATCGAGCAGTTGCAGCAGGGCACGTTGCAGGCGGCTGAGGAAGTAAATCTGGTTTGTGAATACCTGGCGATCGCGATGGCAGCAGCGATCAATCTGTTTAACCCGACGACGTTGTTCGTCTACGGTCAATTGTTGTCGATCAGTGAAGGTACTGTGGAACAGGTGGTGCGCATGACCCGCCGCCGGACTCTGGATCCGTCGTTTCAGGCTTGCCGGATTGAAGCAGCCGAAACAACTAAGCAGCATGCGGCTGTCGCGGCCGTCGTGCACAACCTGACACGCGCCGCAGGCCCGCGTGTGGCAGAGTAGAGGAATCCCCGATCGCTGACGCCCTTGAGATGCGTTGAAACAACTTCTGACTCCTGCCGCCCCGCGCAATGCAAACAGCGAGCCCGAAGGACTCGCTGTTTGATTTTGCAGTATGCATTCAGTCAGCCGAAGTTACGGCGTTTCGACAGACTTCTTTTCTGCAGGAACTTTTGGTGGAGACAGATCGATCTGATCAATTTCAATCAGGTTCGTCTGGTTCTCGTCCAGCGCACCGTCAGAACCACCGTCGCTGACGTTCATCAACTTTTCATCCGGATTCACGGGCTCGACGACGCTCTCGGCCGTATCAGGCGGCCCTGGTTGCGAATCGACATTGCTGAACACAATGAGCATCAAGCAGGCAGCTAATGTTGCAACAGCAACAGCGATGCCTCGACTGACTGTCGGTGCAGGCTGCACACTGTCTGTAGACGCCATCGCCAATTTCGGAGAAGTCCGCAGCTTGTCCTGTGGGCGGTTAAGTTCCGGCCAGGTCGATGGCAGGTTATTCAACGCCTGTGGAACTTCAGCGTGGAAAAATGCGGACAGTAGCTGGTCCATTTCGCTCTCCGTCAATAACCTGCCGTTGTTGTTTTTGGATTCGTCAGTCATTTCGATACCCCTGTTCTCCAAGCAGCTCAGCCAGCCTGCGTCGTGCACGTGACAACCGCATGTCGATTGCGGCTGCACTGCAGATCATGGCTTTCGCCATTTGAGCCGACGACCAATTTAATGAATATTTCATCACCAGAACTTTACGGTCGTCTTCCAATAGTTGTTGCAGAGCTTCGCGAATCGCTGATCGATTCTCCTCCGAAGCCAAAATGTCTTCTGCGGCAAATTGATCGTTTGCCAATTCGTCTAATGATGCGCTAAGTTTGCAGCCGCTGCTTTTGCGTCTTGCCACATCTCTTAACCAGTTTTGTCCGACTCTTAGTAACCACGCACGTGGATCACGAATTTCCTCACCACTGTACGCATGAAACCTTAGAAAGCACTCCTGAACCGCATCGTACGCACGTTCCGGGTCGCTGCATTGCGAATAAAAGATCGCCCACAGCTCTCGTGAGTTCTCCCGGTACAGTGCGTCCAATTGATCCGTGTCGGCAACTCGCGCCAGATCCTGATGCGAGTTTTGATTGGAAGGCGGCTCTTCAGCCATTCTAAGGTCCCAGATATTTTTAAGACGAAAGCAAGACGGGCAGTGAGGGTCCCAATGCCCCCGCGAAGCGTTTTGCTGTCGCCAGATACAGAAATGATAGGGTTTTCCGCATCCAAAGAACCAGACGCGAAGCGATGGGGCGTCTAACCGCTTGTGATGCGATTTTCCGATGGAGAGCCCCGAAACCGGTCACTGAGCATGAAAACCCGCAAAAACTGCTGGTAACCATGCCTGCGAAGGCTCGGATTGTCAACTGCTGGACGGGAAACCTGTCCAGAGTCCAGATGCGTCGGCCAGCCGATGACTTATTCCCGAACGGGAATCGAATGTCTACCCCGATGCCTGTGACGGCGCGGCAGTCGGGGCAAACTCGTGAGACTCCGTTGGAGGGGACGGATGCCTGCGAACGCTTCAGTTAGACACCATGGTGAGAATTATTCAAAAGCGCCGATATTCGGTTTTTTGCCTTTGAACGGCAGCCCGCAGTTCTGGCCGGCCTCAATGCAAGGGCTGTCTTTGCGCAGGCGGAAATCGTAAGCGGCGGCATTCTCAAACCCCGGATCGGCGACGAGGCCGCCGTTCACCTTCCAGATGCTCTCCGGCATATTGACGCTGGCAATCTTCCCCCCCTGTCTGGGCCAGAAAACGTTCGCGGCGAAGATGCCCGTCGGCAACGGCAGGTCGCCGTAACCCACGCGGTCAATCGCCAACTTGTCCTGGTAGAAGATGTCGTTGACGAAGACGTTGTTGTAGGATTTCTCCCCCCACATGTACAGGGCGGACTTTTCGCTGCGCGCGAAGACGTTGTTGAGGAAGTAGTTGTCCGGCCCGTCGTTGATCTCGCCGAAGCCGTTCTCGATGATCAGGTTCCCGCGGAAGAGGTTGTGCTTGCCTTCAGTTCCGTAGAAGTGAAAGGCGTAACCGCCGTTGGCGAAGAAGACATTGCCCAGGTAAACGCTGGCGTCGCCGTGGTGGTACGCGCCATGATCATGGTGGCGCGAGGCGCCGTTGTTGTACACCAGGTTCCCCACGGCCAGGTACGGCTTTAGTGACTCGACTTTGATTCCGCAATGGACGTTGTTGTGAATGATGTTCTCGGAGATGATGAAGCCGTCGCCGCAACTGTCGCACATGATGCCAACGGCGCTGTTGAATTCTAGGGGCCACTCGTCCTCGCGGCCCATCGCGCCGACGACCTCAAACCCGTGAATCTGGAAGAAGGCCACGTTCTCCAAGCGGACGACGGCCATGCGTTCAACGCCCGTCCCCATCTCGCCGGGCCTCTTGAGTCCGTCGCCCGGAGGCAGTTCGATCCGCGGACGGACGCCGTCGGCCGCGCGCAGGACGATGGGCTTCTCCGCCGTCCCCTTCTTGCCGGAGATGCGGACCAACTCATAGTAGGTGCCGGCCAGCACAACGACATGGTCGCCGGGTTTCGCCAGGGCGACCGCCTTGTTGATGGACTTGAGCGGCGCTTCTTTCGTGCCGGCGGCGGTGTCCTTGCCGTCGACTCCCACGTAGATTTCGCGTCCCTGCGGCTTGAAGTCGAACTTCATGAATACCGGACGATAGAGGGTGACGGTGCGCTTGCCGACCAGCTTCGCGACCTCCTTCGGGCTGGGCTGGCCATCTATCTTCGGGGGCGGCTGCGGGTTCAACATCTCGAACCGCTCGGCGCATTGAAAGGTCTCGGCGACGACGCCAATTTGCGGGCCGAGGACGGCGTCATGAAAAACGCCGCCGACATCCTTGGGGATGGTCACGGTTGGCGTCTGCGCAAACAGGGACGAGGCGACAGCAGCCAAAGACACAACGGCACAGATCGCGATCTTCATCGGCTCTTCTCCTATATTTTAGCTAGTGTCTGACTTACCGCGCGGTTTGATGATTGAGAGCCGGTTAAACT
>CALFOL010000278.1 GCA_937919915.1 uncultured Planctomycetaceae bacterium | reverse complement strand
TGATGACGTACTGGGCGCTCGGCAGCCGCGAGATGGTCGGCGTTGAGTTCCTCCACAACGTGGGAAGCATTCCCAAAGACAAAGAGGCATACTTTCTGTTTGCTGCGGTGAAGATTCGGGACTGCCACGGCGGACCGGGGCGAGCGATTGTATTGTGGTGATGTTCAGTGAGATGGAGATTCGAAGTCGCAGAGCGACGGCAGGTGATAGCCTTGGACTTTAGTCCGAGGTGAAAATGAACACAGGTGAAAGTCGCGGAGCGACGACATGTGCAACTCGGCCACATGTCGTCGCTCCGCGACTTACTCAAATCCGGGCGTTGGTTCTCGGGTTGAAACCCGAGGCTATCGCATTTAGTCGCTCCGCGACTTGCTTTCGCTACGAAGATTGAGTCAAGTGATGGAGACCAAATGAACGAATCCAACCTCGAATCAGTAACGCTTCGGAAAGTCGCCTGGCGACTCATTCCTTTCATCTGCATCCTGTATGTGTTCAACATTCTGGACCGTTCCAACCTGGGTTTCGCACGATTGCGAATGCAGGATGACCTGGGCCTGACGGAAGCGATGTTCAACCTGGGTTACGGCATCTTTTATCTGGGGTATCTCGTCTTCGAATTGCCCAGCAACCTGCTGCTGCATCGATTCGGGGCGCGGAAATGGATTGCTCGCATCATGATCAGCTGGGGACTGATTTCGTCCTGCACGATGTTTGTGACCGATCAGTGGACCTTCTATGGACTTCGCATTCTCCTGGGAGTGGCCGAAGCGGGCTTCTTTCCAGGCATCATCCTGTACCTGAGCTATTGGTTCCCCGAACAGCAGCGAGCAAAAATGACGGCCTTCTTTATGGTGGCCATCGGGCTGTCGAGCGTGTTCGGAAACCCAGTCTCCGGTGCGATCATGCAATACCTCGACACGGTCTCGGGGCTTCACGGATGGCAGTGGTTGTTTCTGCTGGAAGGCATACCGTCGGTTGTGCTGGGGTTTGTCGTGCTGGCTTACCTGACAGATTATCCCAAAGACGCGGCGTGGCTTTCGACCGAAGAACGCGAATGGCTGGTCGATCGTATGCACCGCGAAGAACAACAACGACAGCAGCGTCACAACGCTGACCGCCTGGGAGCAATTCTTCAATGGCGAGTCTGGCTGTTGATCGCGATTTACTTCACGGTTGCCGTCGGTGCCAATGCCGGTGGTGCCTATTTTCCGAAACTTATCAAAGCGCAGTTCACGACGGCCAGCACGTTTCAAATTGGCCTGCTGAGTGCTCTGCCGCCGCTGTGTTCCGTGCTTGGAATGACGCTGTTCGGCATCAGTTCCGATCGCCGGAACGAACGCAAAGGTCACCTTGCGGTTGCGGCGGTGATGGGGGCGGTGGGCTGGAGTCTGGCTGCATGGGCGCCATCGCCGCTTGTTGCATTCGTGGGTCTTTGCGTTGCTCAAACCGGAATGATGAGCATGCTGCCGGTCTTCTGGACATTACCCACCGCGTTTCTTACTGGTGCCGCTGCGGCAGGTGGTATCGCCATGATCAACTCCGTTGGAAACATCGGCGGATTTCTCGGTGCAAACATTCTTGGATACTTCGGCCAGTGGTCGATGGCCGGAATCCTGTTGCTGGGAGCGCTTCTCGTGTTTGCCGTTCCGAATGATTCGGTAGAAAAGAAAGCGTGAGATGACAAAATCAATGTTCGATCTTTCCGGCAAAGTCGCCGTCGTTTCCGGAGCCGCTCAGGGAATGGGACAGGCGACCGCCATTGCCGTTGCCGAACACGGTGCCGATGTCGTACTGGTCGATCGAAATCTCGACGGCGCGAAAGTAACCGGAGAAACAATCAAAGCACTTGGACGCAGTGTTCTTGTCACCGACACCAACGTTTCCGATCCCGATGCCATTGCCGAATTGTTTCAGCAGGTCGATACGAAATTCGGCCGCGTCGATTTTCTCGGCAACATCGCCGGCGACGGCTGCCTGTCGAAGCCGGAAGATCTGTCGATGGAGGACCTGCATCGCGTTTTCCAAAATCTGGTCGTTGGTCGTTTCGCCATGTGCCAGCAGGCCGGGCGTCGCATGCTGAAGCAAAACGGCGGTTCGATCATGAACATCGGTTCGCTCGCCAGCAGCACGGCTTTGGGTCGCGGACATATTGCGTACAGCATGGCGATGGGAGCCGTTCTGCAGATGACGCGGGAACTTAGTACGGAATGGAGTCACCGTGGCGTGCGAGTCAACTGCGTCACGCCGGCTCAGGTGACGAATCCTTCGCTCACCGCCCGCATGGAAGATGATCCAACTTTGGAGGAACGTTTCCTGAAAGGCATTCCGGCCGGACGCATGGGTGTGCCCGACGACATCAAGGGACTTGCCGTGTTACTGGCATCCGACGCATCACAGTGGATCACTGGAGCGATCATTCCCATGGATGGCGGCAACATGGCGATGAACGCGGGCGGTAGTCCGGGACACCTGGCTCACAAGGTTCAAACATTCACGAAAAACGACAAATAATGGATGGCAAATAACAAATGACAAATATAAACCTCGCAGAATGCGATCTGGGAAAATCCACGCTCCTCTCCCTCTATCGGACGATGCAGATCATTCGACAGACCGAAGAGGAATTGGCGCGTTGCCATCAGCGCGGACTCATATTCGGCGCGTGTCACACGTATGTTGGCCAGGAAGCCATTTCGACGGGTGTCTGCGCGCATCTCACGAACGACGATCCGATCTTCAGCACGCATCGCGGGCATGGGCATGCGTTAGCCAAGGGGATGCCGCCGCGAGAACTGATGGCTGAACTGTTCGGTCGAGCAACAGGTTGTTCGCGGGGGCGTGGCGGATCGATGCACTTGTTTTCGCCGGAGATCGGCATGATGGGAACAAGCGGCATCGTCGGTCCGTGTATTCTGCAGGCGTGCGGTGGCGGGTACAGTGCGAAGCTCATGAAATCGGGGTGCGTCGCGGTGGCATTCTTCGGCGACGGTGCTGTCAACAACGGCGCATTTCACGAAGGTCTGAATATGGCCGCCATCTGGAAGT
>CALFOL010000277.1 GCA_937919915.1 uncultured Planctomycetaceae bacterium | reverse complement strand
GTATCCTGTCGCCAATCAAAGTTGATTCGTGGAACCGGTTTCTCTGAATCCCCTTGCGGCCCACAACACAACGTCGAAGGAAGCCTGCCAATGTCCCCTGCGCGACTACTGTGCCTGATCACCGCAATCCTGTCGCTGCATGCTTCCGCCTCAGCCGACTGGCCTGCCTGGCAACACAACAATCGCCGCACCGGTTCCACAGACGACGCACTGCCAACGAAAAAGCTATCGCTGGATTGGGTTTGGCAATCTCCGGCGCCGCCGCAAACCGCGTGGGCAGGACCAGCGAAGTACGACGCCTATGCCTTCCATCGCAATCTGCCATCCATGCGAAACTATGATGCCGTGTTTCACGTCATCGCCGTCGGCGACAAAATCTGGTTCGGTTCATCGTCCGATGACTCGGTGTATTGCCTGAATGCCGACGATGGCAAAGAACAGTGGGTCGTTACAACAGACGGACCCGTTCGGCTGGCTCCCACCTGGTCACAGGGACGGCTGTACTTCGGATCAGACGATGGCCATGCACGCTGCGTCAACGCTGACAACGGTCAACTAATCTGGAAGTTCACCCCGGCCAACACGGATCACCTGTTGCTGAACAACGGCCGATTCATTCCTCACCAACCCTGTCGGACAGGTGTCGTCGTCGATGGCGAGACGGCATGGTTCGCCTGCGCCATGCTGCCATGGACCGACTCATTCCTCTGCGCTGTTGACGCTGAAACCGGCACCACAACCGCAAAGCATCACTTTGTGCGAACACTGCCGGGATTAACAATGGAGGGCGCGCCGGCTCTGTCGTCGAAAGTCCTGGTACTGCCTCAGGGTCGCGTTGCCCCGCGGATGTTCGATCGCCTCACAGGCGAAGACAAAGGCGAAATGGTGAAGAGCGGCGGAGGATCGGTCGTCGTGGTCTCGCTGGATGACAGCGTGCTGCATGGTCCGGCCACCGATTCTCGCAAAGGTGGATTTCGTCAGTCCAGCGGTCAGTCGCGAGAAGTCATCGCCGGGCTGGGGCGAGGCAACGCGTTGGTCGTCGACGGTGACACGTCATGGATGCTGACCGACACGGAGATCGTCGCATCCAGTCTGACGAAACGAACGGTGCTCTGGAAAGCAGCCTGCGATTGCCCATTCACCATGATCAAAGCCGGCGACACGCTATTCGTGGGTGGTGATCAGAACGTCGCTGCTCATTCGGCGACGACCGGCAAACTGCTGTGGCAACAACCAGCGAACGGTCGTGTGTTTGGCCTTGCGGCCGCCAACGGACGACTCTTCGCCAGTAGCGACACCGGGGCAATTCATTGCTACGCACAGAACGGCAGGATGCCGCATCAGGCCGATACGGCTATCTCGAAGCAGCAAAAGCCAACAGCCATCGCAAACCTGACACCCACCAAGCACCCTGCCCTGCTGGGTCACTGGGCGTTTCAAAAATCAGCGGCCACGAAAATCGGCCTGCAGGCATTGCACGGCAAGCCTCTAACACTCGCCAAGCCCGCGCGGTTTTCAGGCGTCGGTGAATATCAGGCCATCGAGCTCGACGGCGCCGAACAAACACTGATGGTGTCACCGGAATTCAGAACGGTCCAGCGGCCAACAACAGAATTCACGGCTACAGCGTGGGTTCGGATCGATCAGAAACAAGAGTGGGGCGGCATCATCGGTGTGATTCAGGACAACGGCGATGACGAAAACGGCTGGCTGCTGGGGTATCGCAAAAACCGTTTCTGTGTCGGTGTGAATGCGGAAGGCGGACCGGACAAATTGACCTATCTGACCGCGGATCACAATTTCGAATTAGGACAGTGGTATCACATCGCTGGCAGCTATGACGGCACAACGCTGCAACTATTCGTCAACGGCAAACTCTGCGCAAACAGTGGAGAACAATCAGGAAAGATCTCGTACCCGGACCGAGCGTGGTTCGAAATCGGTGCCTACCACGATAAGGATGAGTACTTCCGCATGCGTGGAGCGATTCACGAAGTGCAATTGTACAACACTGCGTTGCCGAGTACCGACATCGTAGCGCATTACGAAACTTCCCGGTCACGAATTCCTGCCAAAACGGTGGAAGCAAAAATCGCCTCCGGGCCATGGCTACAATTCGACGATCCGCAAACCGCCACAGTGCGGTGGACAACAGCAGACGCCCAGCCAACCCGACTGGACTACGGCACCGATGGATTCTCAGAATCTGTCAGCACCCCAGCACTGACAACAGAACACAGCGCCGCGCTGACCGGGCTCAATCGCCACGGGATCTATCAATATCGCATCGGTGTTTCACAGGACAACGCACTGCAGTTCACTCAACCGTTTGAATGTGACAACTTCTTCAACTACTCACCACCACTTACGAACGAACCCCCGGACACGATCGCTCCCGCAGCGAGGAATCTGGCGAAAAGAATTCTGGCCCAGACGTCCGCACAGCGAAGCATGTGCCTCATTATCGGGCCCGTAGATGCGGACACGCTGACCCAACTTTGCAGCGACAGCGAACTGCGGTTTGTTGTCGCCGACACGGATTCTGCTCGGATATCGAAACTCCGACAAACGCTACTGAAACACGGCGTCTACGGCAGCCGCGCGACCGTGCATCAGGTGGCTCAGCTTTCGAAGCTGCCGTTCGTCGGCAACTGGGCAAACCTTGTCGTCGCAACCGAAGATGTGGACGAAGACAGCATTAAGGAACTGCGTCGACACGTTCGGCCGAACGGTGGGGTCGCCGTGGTGATGCAGGCTGAGTCGAAGTCACAACGATACGTACGACCAGCCCTGGCCGAAGCGGGCGACTGGTCGCATCTGTACGGACATCCCGATAACGCGGCGTTCGCGGGCGAACATCTCGGCGGCGCAAAGTCGGCTGATGATCTGCAGGTGCAATGGGTAGGTCGACCGGGGCCACGATATCAAGCGGATCGCAGCGGTCGGAAACCTTCTCCGCTGTCGACGAACGGACGATTGTTTCTACAGGGCCTGCATCGCATTGTCGCTCTGGACGCGTTCAATGGAACCGTGTTGTGGTCATTGGAAATTCCAGAACTGGAACGCTTCAACATGCCGCGAGACTGCAGCAACTGGTGCGCGAACGACGACGTTCTGTTTGTTGCGGTCAAACACGAATGCTGGAAAATCGACGCGGCATCCGGCGATGTTGTCAGCCGTACCGTAGCCACCGATGCGCCGTCGGAGTTTCCCATGGAATGGGGTTATGTCGCCACCGATGGTGATCGGCTTTTCGGCAGCTCGGTACGAGCCGGCGCGTCGTGGACCGATTTCTGGGGCGATGCCGACGCAGGCTGGTACGACGCACGAGCCGGGTCGGTGACCTTTCCGGTATGCAGCGATCGCTTATTTTGTCGAGACACCGCGACGGCGGAACTGACGTGGGAATACAAACGCGGCGTGATCCTGAATTCAACCATCACGGTCAGCGGCGACACGATGTATTTCGTGGAATCTCGCAACGAAACAATCATGGCGTCAGAAGAACGACGCATCGGTGACAAGGAGCTTTGGCAGAACCTGCACCTGGTCGCGATTGATGCTGCAACGGGATCGCCAAAGTGGGAGAAACAACTGCAACCCATGAGTCGACAGGTTGTGTTCTATCTGGCGCAAGCGGCCGAGCAGTTGACTCTGGTGTCGTCTGCCGACGAGGCATATCGTGTTTCGTCATTCAACGACAAAGACGGCAGCGAGCGATGGACGCAAACGACAAAGTGGCCTGGCGGCAAAGGGGATCATGGCAAAGCGATGATGCGACCGGCCATCGTTGGTGACCGAATCTTCCTGAGACCAGACGTGTTGTCGTTGAAAGATGGTTCCGTACTGCCTGAAAAGATGCCCGACGGCCATGGCTGCGGAACATACTCGTGCACCGCCAACGCAATCATCTACCGTGCTCAAACGGTCACCATGTGGAACGCCGAAACCAACGTCAAATCCACATGGCCACGGCTGAGGCCCGATTGCTGGCTGAGCACCATCCCCGCCAACGGAATGCTGCTTTCGCCGGAAGGCGGTGGCGGATGCAGTTGTGGATCATGGATGGAAACATCACTCGGGTTCATGCCGAAGGTCTTCGATCAACGATCAGAGTAAATCAGTCGATATCAATTGTCGTTCCGGTCCTGTTATGGCACGCCAGATCGATTACGCTCGCGCTCGCCAGAATCAGCACTTCGTCTTCGCCATCCGCAATATCAACGGCGTAAGTGTCCCTGAAACTGAACCACTTCTTCGACGCGGTCGCAACCGTTTCGCCATGCCGAGTGAACGTGTATTCGTGATCCAGAAAACTGCCCTGAGCCAGCAGGTCGTCCGGACCTGGGATGTCGACTTCAAACTTACATCGAAACAACGTGAATAGTTTTTTCTTCACAGTGGCATAGTGTTCGCCACGAATGTGAACGTGATAAGTTGGGCCCCATGCCAGCAGTTTCTGAGCAATAAACGCCAGCTCGTTGCCCTGCATGTCCTGAAACGACAACTTGTCACCGATGCTGAAGACGCGACCATCGACAAAGAAAACGTCCTCGCCGTTTTCGTCTCTAATATAGTACTTGTCTCCCATCGTCAGCCACTTTTGCTTGATCAGGTAGCGCATTCCATTCCTTCCGGCGGGAGGCCCGCAGCCCATACGAGCTTCCGCTCGGAATTTGCAGATGATGCGCACCGTGCGAGCATCATCCTGAGTAAGACTCTATCAACGATCACTAACACGAAAGTCCACAACAGGGATCAAAGAATCTCAACGGACTGCTGTCGTTTGGGAAAATGCAGCATTTGGATCGAATCAGTTTGCTCGGAGCGGTGTTTTATACCAGATTGATGTAGCAAAACTCGTCAAGAGATTCGGCTGGCCCGGCTAGAAAACAGACCGAACGTCTTGAAGACCTTCGCTACCAGTGCCCGCATCAATTCGCAAGATGCTCTAACCCAGAAAGCCACGATGAAGGCAGAAGATCGCCTGGTACTCTACGTAACGTCGCACGGGAACAGCAGCAGCGACCGAAACTCCCCCTACAACACCACGATTTCGCTGTGGAACAATCACGGATCAGCGTCAGAGAAGTTGTCAATCTGCTGGACAGGCTTCCTGAAGGCGTACGTGTTGTGGCGATCATGGTGCAGTGCCATGCTGGAGGCTTCGCTCGGTTTATCTACAACGAAGGCGATGCAAAGAAAGGACTGTCGTCTCAGGAACGTTGCGGATTCTACGCCACCGTTCATGATCGACAGGCCGCCGGCTGCACTCCGGAAGTCAACGAAGCCAGCTATGTGGAATACAGTTCGTACTTCTGGGAAGCACTCGGTGGCCGCAGTCGCACGGGAGAGGAAATCGAACTGCCTGACTACGACGGCGACGGCAAAGTGTCATTCGATGAAGCACATGCATACACCGTTCTAAAGGCAGACACGATCGACCTGCCGATCAAGTCATCGGGCGAGTTCCTGGGGATCGAAAGCCTGTTTGCCAACAAACGCTATCCAGACCTGCTGTCTGATGATGAGCCGTACGCTGTTATTCTGAACCTGGCAACGGCCTCTGAAAAATCGGTACTGGACGGACTGTCCACTCAGCTGGAACTCAGCGGCGACAACCGCGTCAGCGCGGCTCGACAGAAGACACAGGAACTGAGCCGCAGCACTCGCGGGCGGCCCGCCAATCCATCACAACAATTGCGACAAAAAATCGCCAATGACCTCAAACGACGCTGGCCCGAACTGGCCAACGTCCTGAACGCCGTTCCGTTGGAACTACTGACAACCCGCAGCACTGAGTTCATCACGGCTGTTGAATCACATCGAGACTCCAAGCGATACCGCGAGCTCGCGGAAACGTTTGCACAGCAGCCATCCCCGGAAAAGCAGAAGGTCAAATACGAACGTTTCGTTCGGACGGCAGAGAATGTCATCCTGCGAGAAAACCTGCAGCTGCTCGACGACAAAGAGCGCCTCGCCGAATACGAAGCGATCGTCAAAGCAGAAAACAGCTGGCTCACAAATTAGAATTCCAGCACGAAGCGCCAGCGAGTGAATCCGTGCTCGCATTACACACGGTTGATTCACTCGCTGGCGCGTCGTGCTGGTATTGATGACGCTCACACCGCCGCTACCGCGTTCGTGCCACAGCAATATTTCTATCTGCGGTTACTGGAACATCGCTGGCTGCGACCTGCTTCGTTGCCGTGTCAACAATCGCCTGAGCCACGAGTAGTTCCTTCGCTGTGAAGTACGCCACTTTGCCAAGCACAGTGTGGCTGTACTTCTGCTCCAATTGCTTCCAGCTCATGTCGTCGCTGCAGTGCCAAACAGCAGCCTGAGCAGACTGCTGCTCAAGTCGACCGGAAGCCACCATGGCAATGACCGCCTGGAAAGTGCGATCTTTCGTGTAGTCTTCTGTTTTCACCAGCTTGTAATTTGCGAGAGGCGTTGGATCTGCCTTGCCGTGTTCCAGACACACAGAAACGTACGACACCTTGATAGTGCGTTCCGGCGGAATGGAAAAGAAACCGTTTCCAGCACCGTTACCTGGTCCATTGCCATTGCCTGGACCTCCGAATGGATTCTGGTTTTGGTTAGGTTGATTATTCCCCTGAGGTCCCCCACCAACAGCCTGTTGTTGGCCACCACCACCACCTCCACCTGGTTGAGCGTTATTGTTGCCACCGGGCGGGCCGGGTGGCAACTGTTTCAGAACCTGCACCGCCACGAACGACTGAGGCATTTTGACCGTCAGCGGTTCGGTCGTCGTATTACTGACCAGCAGGTTGCCACCTTGTGGCCCCAGCGGAATCACTTTGGTTGCAAATGTCCCGTCTTCCATGCCTGCAAACAGTTCAACCTGCTTGGCGTCTGCATCGAATCCAGGGAAAGTAATCACCCGCTCAGAACCCGCATATGTCGACTGGGCAAGCACCAACGCGGCCAACGAGGCAAACAACGAAATCGCTCGAAACAATGGGCGCATGACCGGACTCCTGTGGAAACTCTGATTGGGAACTGTTGCGAAATCTGAAACGTTTTTCCCTGCTCCAGATCCGGAACTTTCCCCGAATTTCCGCCCGCTGTTCCCAAATCGCCGCAATGGAAGACCAGCAAGTCGGTCCGCGATTCAGCGTTTTTCCGTTGTTTCGGGGTACCAGCCTCCGCCCGCTGACCACGCCCCGGAAAACGCGGAATTGCTCAGAATGGCGTGCGTCGGTGGCATCAGAAAGTCGCTCAGTACCGCGACAACTTCCACCAGAGATAACCCCTCAGCAACCAGTTTGCCCTTCCGGAGAAATGCGTTCCATTGAGTCACCTTGTGACGGTCCTGATAGAATTCCGGCGTAAAGGCCAGCGGTGGCGTTTCGGGCAGAGGAGTCTGTCGCCGTTCGAAGGTCGCCTTAATCGCAGCGGATAACGTTGCCCCCGAGAACTCGTATGTTCTGGCGAGACTCCAGATATCAAAGAAGTCCTTCATCCGACTGTTCGCAATGCCCAACATCACCATTGCCTGAAACTTCTCAGCAACAACAGTCTCTCGTGGATACGTCCGCAACATCGGCGATGGAAAATCAAGAATCACAGGATAGCTGATGTGATCGACTCCCGGCGTCACCGCATCGCCGAAACCAATGTCCACCTGAATCGGAATGCGTGCGGAGGCTAACAGTGCCTGCAGCTTCAGACGGATCCCCTCATACTGTTCGTCTTCCTTCATGCGCTCGGCGGAAACAGTTTCCGGTTGAAACACCAGACCATCGTCCTCAACTTCCTGCACGCAGACTTCGCGAAACAGCTGTTCGAAGTCTGCGGGCGCTGGAGCACCAGTCCCCAGCAGATCGAGATCACGGGTGGGCCGATGAACCTCACCGCTCCAGATCTGAAACAGCATCGCTCCTTTCAACACGAAGCGGCCACTGTGTGACGATATGGAAATCCGGTACAGCAAACGTTCCAGAGCAAAGCGGATCAAAACCAGATCGAACGGTTCTTTTTGCTCGCGCGCTTTGTTCATCAATCGTTGTCGCACAGACGCAGCAAGATTGCGAGGACGATCAGCGGTCATCGAACGGCCTCCAGATACGGCCGAATGACATTCGACATCCGGCAGACTTTGGCCGCTGCCCATAGCTCGTCAACAGTCGCCTTGCGCTGTGACAGACAATCCCGAAGCGCTTCGATCGCAACATCCAGACCGATCTTGTTACGGTATTTGAAACAGTCAGCGACTGTTTTCGCTGGCGAGTAAACGCGGACTTCAACGCCTTCGATTTCGTGCACCTGCAGTCCGAATGAAATCGCTTCCCCTGAATAGCGAACGATCCGCAGTACGGGATAATCGACTTTGGGCAGTCGAGCTTTGCGACTGATGGCCAGCCACACCTCAAACGGTGACTCCGTGGTGAGATTATGAAACCGGAGTGCGCTCAGCAGGCAGATCGCACCATTCGGGACCAGCTTCGCAGCCTCGACGATCGAGCGATTTTCGCTCGGCTCACTGTCCGCCAGCGTATAAAGTCCACGGCTGGGTCGGTCAAGCACGCCCTGCGCAAAGAGCTTATTCAGATACACACCAGAAATTCCAAGCGGCCGCAGATCTCGTGGGCGCAGCACGCCGCTCCGCTTCAGAAGCTCCAGAACCTGCTGTTTCTTTGATTCAGACATGGTAAGTAAATGCTGGCTAATATAAACAAGTGCCGACATAAACTTACTTGCATATCCCGGAATGTGCAAGCCCGATTCCTAAAACAAAAAGCGTTACTCCGGCTCCTCCGGCTTCAACCAGCTGAGGGCATACCGCCGACCGAGTTGGATGCCAGTGTATTGGAATTCGTCGCGCGTATGATCTGACGGTCCCCCGACAAAGTTGGTACTGGTAACAGGAACGCCAAGCAGCATTTTCCCCGGTGTTCCCTCGCGAGTGACGAAGAAGAAATATGCGGCCGTAGGTAATTCATAGCGGTCTGCATTCGCATCGAAGTGAGCGATCACGTTTTCGATGGGTCGCCCCCGACCTGCGAACAAGTCAATACTCCCTGTGCCGTCAAAACTGTCTTTATCGATCTCCCACGCCTCAAGACCGATTGGCTGAATGACGAAAACCGACTTCTTGTCCTGCAGGACTTCGGTTCCCATCAGATCGAACCCGACGCCAGCTGCTTAGGCGACAATCTCGCCCATCCGCGCCATCCGTTGTTCGCGCGTGAGCTTCAAAAAACGCTCAGGCAGATCACCAACCAAACCCGTGTCGAGATCGCGAAAACAGCGTGTGCCCTCAGCGGAAAACACGGACCCAACGGAACCGTTTCCCTGACCTGAATTCTTGACGAGCGCAGTGACACGTGAAACAGGATTCGGCAATTTCCCCTCTGGCACCAGTTGGACGTCGACTTTGGCAAACGCTTCGTCTGCAGTAAATCGCGACCAGTTTTCCTCCCAGAATTTCGCCCATGCGACTGCCGTTTGATTATACAACCTTTGCCCAAGCACATTACCCCGCGGGTTGGATTCTCGATACGATACAAAATGCAATTGACGCAAACGGTCCTTTCGTCCAGTGAACTTCTGAAGAGTCCTGAACAATTCATTGACCGGTCGGCCATACGAGTAACCTCGTTCGGGACCACAACTGGGATCGTGGTTGTCGTCACTGTCGTGCGTCTGCATGAACTTCGACAATTCCGGATCAGTGCAGCGATACCCCATATCGCTGCCGTCACGCCCAAAACACCGTGGAATCGCTCGAATGAGCGCAGGAACGGCCCGCTTGTCACCGATCCCACGTAGTACAAACGGGATCGACCGCAGCATCATACGATCATCCTGCGCCATTTGATCCAGTGCCAGGCTGAGCGCGGGAATCGCGTCCGGGCCAAGTTCGATCAGGCTTTTCATTGTCAGCGCCCATTCATCTTTGCCAGCCAAATGCTCTTCCTGTTGTTGTTGTTTCAGTTTTGCCAGCAACTCGTTAACGGCGGCAGTCGCCTCGGCCGACGACATCTTTCGGGACTGCAGCGGTAATTCGATCGGCTTGCCGACGGCGGGGCCAGGATCTTTGATATGCGCTGGCGACCGTTGACCCGAATCACTTCGACTGAACAACCCATCTGCTTTATCGCTCGCCTTAAGAAGTAGCGGAGCAACTTCGGTGGTCTCTGCAGATCTGACTTGAAAAGTTGACGACGATTCTGCGATTCGAACGTGTCGTGTAGCGGTCAGGATATAGTCGCCAGGAGCCGCCCGTAATTCGTAACGGCCCGCGGAATCGGTCTTCGCCTCTGCAAACCCGCCGTGCTTATTCATCCGCGCAGTCACAACACACTCGGATTGTGGCTGTTGAGAAGTTTCGTCGATCACCCTGCCTGTGAGTGTACCTGGCGTCTCCAGCACGATTTCGATATCGCTCGGCACTGATGAATACAGCACCTTTTTCTGACCATAATTCGGATGAAAGACGCAGACAAAACCGTCAGTCTTCTTAGCGACAGGCAATCCGATAATCTCGAATCGACCTTCGCCATCTGTCAAACCGTTGTGAGAAGCTGGCAAATCGGTATTGAGGGCATTGGGCAGAAACAGAGATGCTCCCTGTACAGGCCTGCCATCCTGATCTGTCACCTGTCCACTAAGCTTCGCATGTTTTTGAGCCAGTACCACTTCTAAACCGTCGTCGATGGCTTCGCCTTTCCATGATCGCATCGCCACGGCATGTCCACCGTGGTCGGAAAAAACGGCAACAAACCCCAAGGGACGAATCGACTCGGAACGAAGTATGTCCGGCAGTGTAGCTGAGATATGAAAACTGCCCGCGTCATCTGTGGCAGCATTTGCGACGTTAACGATTTTCTCGATGCGCGAACGACCGGCGTAGACTCGAACCCAAATGCGTTGCAAAGGATCTCCATTTCCGTTCCGGCAGACGCCATGAAGGTCCACACACACACACTTTCAGCGGCCTTTCAGGGACCTGCGGACCGAACGCAGCCTCACTCTTACCCGATATCGCCTCATCTGCGGTCGCACTGAACGACAGCGTCAACGGAGTGATTCCGTTTGTCAGCCCGATCACTGCAGTCGCCAGCAGCAGGACGATTGAAATCCAGCGGGTACCGCCTGAAGGTGTTGAAAACTTCCGAGACATTTCAATCCTTTCTGTCAGGTGCGAAACGGATTTTGAAAAGCCCAGCTGAGCAAACGACTCCGGATGTCATCCGGTCCGTTCCACAACATCAGTCTCCAGCAATGCAATCGGAATGTACGGGCTTTCCTTGAACCTGTTGCGCGTTTCCATATTCCATATGGCGTTGTCGTGGCAGCAAACAAGTTTTAGTTCGGCATGGCGCAAAAAGAAAGCCCCGTCAATTTTGACGAGGCTTTTCATGTGTCAGCAACTTTCCTGCTCGGTCAAAACGTTCCACCCTGCCGCGTAAATCATCTCAGCGACAACGGAGCGTTTCCGAGCGTCAGCTCGAATCGGCTGGCGGGCCGTCCCGCCTACGTCAACTTGCGTTCGCGAATCCAGTCGGTGTGGAACTTCTCGCCGCGTGGCTTGTCGGTGCGTTCATAAGTATGAGCACCGAAATAGTCTCGCTGAGCCTGCAGCAGGTTGGCTGGCAAAGTTGCTCGACGATAGCCGTCGAAGTACGTCAGAGCCGCGCTGAAAGCAGGAACAGGCAAACCCCATTGAACAGCCGCTGAGACAACTCGACGCCATGACGGCTGAGCGTTGTTGATGGCGTCTTTGAAGAAGTCGTCCAGCAACAGGTTTTCGAGTTCCGGATTCTTGTCGAACGCGATTTTGATATCCTGCAGGAAGACAGAACGAATGATACATCCACCTCGCCACAACAAAGCGATCGGTCCGTTGTTCAGCTTCCAGCCGAACTCTTTGGCGGCCGCATTCAACTGAACATAACCCTGAGCGTAGCTGACCAGCTTCGATGCATACAACGCCTGGCGTACGTCGTCGATGAACTGCTGCCTGTCGCCTTCGAACTTGATTTCCGGGCCAGACAGAACGGCTTCGGCTCGAACACGTTCGTCCTTCTGAGACGACAAACAACGAGCGTAAACGGCTTCGGTAACCAGCGTTGTTGGAACGCCGAGTTCCAGAGCGTGCTGACACATCCAGCGACCGGTTCCCTTTTGGCCAGCGGTGTCCAGAATCATGTCGATGAGATCGTTGTCAGAATCTTTGTCGCCAACGGTGAAGATATCACGAGTGATTTCGATCAGGTAACTGTCGAGATCGCCTTCGTTCCATTCTTTGAAGACTTCGTACAGCTCCTGATTTGTCAGGCCCAGACCATGCTTCAGAATGTAATAGGCTTCGCAGATCAGCTGCATGTCGCCGTATTCGATGCCGTTGTGAACCATCTTCACGTAGTGGCCAGCACCGGCTTCACCCACCCAGTCGCAACATGGAATGTCGTCGTTATCACCAACTTTAGCACTGATCTTCTGCAGAATGTCTTTAACGAAAGGCCATGCGTCAGCATGACCGCCCGGCATGATACTGGGCCCCTTCAG
>CALFOL010000276.1 GCA_937919915.1 uncultured Planctomycetaceae bacterium | reverse complement strand
TCCCGCCGAAACATATTCGCGGAAAGTGTTTTCGAGATGTGCGGAACGTGAGATCAGGTATTTCATGCACTTCGCACATGCACCTCCGGAATCCACTGCGGCAGGGCACGCTCGCACAGCAGTGGGAAATTTGGAAATGCTTCGGAGAATTGAACTTCACGGTACCAAACCGGCCGATTGACACAGTTTTCGACAACGCCATTCACGCCCAAGGCATTCTAACAATCCGTTTAATTTTCGACGCCACTCAGCCGCTGAAGGCGGATTCAGTCAATTAAGCACCCGCCCACAAATAATCGCACACAATGAATGACCACCCAGTACTTCAGGTAAGGATGATTCGAAGATTATTATGTGCGAAAACATATAAGCGACTGCTTACTGGATCGAAAAGTCCAGGAAGCTCGGCTCACGAATCAAACTGTTAACAACTCATTAAATGAGACTTGTTTGACACTGCCAGATTCAGACCGTTCGGCCTTCCTGGATTCGCGGCTGTCCAAATGCCGAATCTTGTGGCATTCTTATGCAACATAAAGGACGTTATGCTACACAAGAAACTCAAGCTCGCCGGTGGTCAGATGATCACTTCTGGCGGGCTTTTCATTCGCGAGATTCCGCCGTGCACGTCGCGGTATGATCGACGAGCGTCCGTTGGACGGTTCCGCCGTCTTCGGCTACCGAATTGAATTCGATGTCGTCGTGCCGCCGCTACTCTGCTGCATCCCCGAAGGAAATAATCTCCGCCTGTTTGAATCCTTCAAGCCACTTTGCCTGCAGGTTGATGTCGCCTTTCAGGTCGCGTTCGTCGAGCATTGCCGTCGGATCCTCGGCAATTCGATGACGCTGGTCGACGTAAACGCTGATGCGATAACGACCTGCTGCCAGTGGGGAATTGCCGTCCGAAGTCGCGGAATCTGCGTTTGATCCGAAGACGAACAGGCTGCCGTTGACGATTCGTTTCGGCGTGACTGTCCCTTGAGTAAACGCGGTGGCGTCTGCGTTCCATGTTGCCCGTTGTTCATCCCATTGATGGACGAACAGCTGCACTGGCGTTCCGACGGGCCACGTTTCGGGGCAGTCCTTCATTCGCAACATACGAAGGGTTGGTTGCCAGTTGTCTGCCGGCAGATCGTCGACCGACTTGTATCGGTTGCCGACAACATTCGAGTAATCCTGAATCCATGCGACGATCGCTTTGTACGACTGATCGTCGACGTGTATTTTGAGCCCGCCCATGTGCGAAACCGGTTCGACGGACGACGGCTTTTCGAATTCGCCATCTTCTTTTTTCGCGGGCAGCTTCGCAGTGGGTTTCAAAATCAGCAGGCTTTTGCGCGGGTCTTCCAGATTCAACATGGGAAGATGTCGTTTGCTGGAGATGCGACTGTTGACGATCCATTGTTGCAGCGTCTTTTCCGGTGTGTCCTGAAACAGGTTCACCTTCTGGCCAAACTTCTTTACCAATTCCAGCTGTCGCTCCGCAGGCTTTTTGTGCTGAGGATTGTCGGCATCGATTTCGTGAGGTGTGTGGCAGGGGAAGCATCTCATCCGCTGCGACCAGACGTTGCGCACGAAGGAATCAACAACGCGGCTTTTGCGTGCATGGCGGATTACGGCATCCGGGTGTTCCGGACGAGCTGGCTCGAAGCCATCGGCGGGCTGACGTTTGAGCAATTCATCGTCGTTGCAGCACGCTTCGATCCACGCGGCGAATGCGTCGAACTCTGCCTTGCGTGTTTTTTCATGGATCAATCGTGATCGTTTGTCGGCATCTTTTTCGCCCATGTGAATCAGGTTCAGGATCTTTGATTCTTTGGGCGACTTCACATCGATCAATCCCTGATCACGAAGCGACAGAAATGTTTCTTCATGTGACGGTTTGATGTAGTTCTTTAGATCTACCGCGGCCAGATGGCACTGCACACAACTTGACGGTTTCGGCGAACGAAAGATCGGCATGATTCGTTCATTGAACACCGCGATCGCCGCCGCATCATTCGCCGTTTCGTCAGCACAAACGGGGACGCACAGAGCAAGGAAGACGAGGGAGCCGATGGCACTGGGTGTTCTCATGACAGATCTCCGGACGATTGCTCAAAACCTATTGCCAAGAATACCGAGACTCAGTCGAAAGAGATACTGAGCACAGGCTTTAGCCGCCCGAACTGGATGCACAGGCGGCTAAAGCGTGCACTCCAGCATCCAGCTACCGAGCGTCAACATAAGCCTGACGTTCATCATTTGCGTCTCCACGAACACGGTAAACCGGTACCCAATGTTGTTCGGTGTCGACGGTCACTGTCTTCGCATTTGCATAGCGCATAGTGTAGGCTGCTCGGCGACGATTGCTGGTGTTGGCGTTGCTGCCATGCACGATATAGGAATCGTGAATCGACAGACTGCCGGCACTCATTTCGAGAGCCACCGCGGCGTCTTCCATTTCTGGTGTCACTTCGACCGTCAGACCCAGCAGATCGTTCGCGCCGGTGGAGAACTTGTCCAATTCCGGGTAGCCGTCATGGGATCGCGGTATTACTCGCATGCAACCGTTGCTTTGATCCGCGTCGTCGATCGCCAGCCAGACCGTGGCGACGTCTGTTCCCTGGACGGAATGCCAATACGTATTGTCCTGGTGCCATGCGACCGGAAGTCCATCGCCGGGCGGTTTTACGATCAGGTGCGACATGATTAGAATCAGGTCTGCTCCGAGGACCGATTGCACAGCGTCCAGGATTTTTGGGTGTCGGCAGAGTTGTAACCAAAAGTCGTTCTTTGCGTGCGGTTCCGTGAGGTATTCGGGCCGCGAGTCGACTTCTTTGTGAATGCCGTCTTTGTAGACAACCATGCGGTCCGGCATGGCCTGGATGGTGGCATCCAGTTCTGCTCGAGCCGCTGCGATTTCGTCTGCTGTCAGCACGCCGCGGAACAGGCAGTAGCCGTTGTCTGCGTAGAGTTCCGAAGAAACGGTCATCTTGATGGGATTGGACATGGCGGGAATCTTGTGGGCCTGGCAACGTTGGGCGATCAGTCGTTATCGTATCGGCGGTGGCAGGATGCCACCGATACGGTGCGTCGTGACAACAAATGATTCGACGTTTACGTTTTCGAAGCGGGAACTGCCTTCTTCTCAGCAGGCTTCTTTTCCTTCGTGGGCTTCTTCGGCTTTGGTGTTCGTGGAGTCAGCATGCCGTAGAGTTTTTCCTTTTCTATGTCCGATGCTGCTCCAGCTGCGGGGATCTCTGCGCCGGCTGACCACAGCACACCGTTGACGACGAGCTGACGCATTCCGGCAAGTTCCCACGCTGCATGAGCGTCCAGGCCAGTGAACGAAAACGAGCGGCCGCCGTTTGGACGTTCGTATGTCCAGGCTACGATGTTGGCGTCAATGCCCTGACGGCTTTCGACGTAGTCTTTGCCCGACCACACCAACGGCGAAACGCCTTTCATCTCGTCGATGAATTGAATCGCGTTCAACCAACCATCGTTGATCTTCCACGCGGTGACTCCGCGAGTCACCGGATGATCGGGGAAGTCTGCATGTTCGCTGTCCCAGTGGCCTCGGCCCGATTTTCCCGTTTGGTAAATGCCGCCCAGCCAGCTCTTCGCCAGATTGACGAATTCATCCGGGTAATCGACGGCCTGATGAATCATCACGATGCCGATTCCAGCGTCGACCAGCGATTGCAGCTTCGCAATCCGTTCGGGAGAACTCAGAAACGCCTGCTTGCCGCCGCCGTCTGTGTAGAACACGATCGCAGCAGCTCCATCGAACGTTGCTTCGTCGGTCGGCCAGCCGTCGTTGACTCGCACGGCTTCGACGCCATCCGTTTGGCTCAGCAGCACCTTCAGGCACTCGCAGCCAGCGAGGTAGTCGTGGTGACCGACCTTGTCGACTTTCGCCGTTTCACCGGCGACCAGAACAATCTTGCGCTTCGTCGGCGCGTCGTCCGCAGAAACGCTGCTGATGCCGAGGCCACAGCAGATCGACAAAATCAACATTCGGGAAAAGCTCATGGGAACCCTTGGGCAGGAAGTCAGTGCAGGAGTTTGTTTGGAACAGGAGAAAACAGAGAGAACTGCGAGAACAGAACAGCAGGAATTCGACTGGTCAGTTGAACGAATCTTGCGAGGTCCGTAGTGTAAACGCAAACGAACTTTGTGAATCCCGGATCGAGCCACCATGAAACGTCGCATTTTTCCCCTGATGATCCTTGCCAGCATGCCGTTGATGCAGGCTGGCTGGCCCCTGGCTGCCGCGGAAACGCGACCGAATATCGTCGTCATTCTGGCCGATGACATGGGCTACGGTGACGTTCAGGTATTGAACACGTCGTCGACCATTCCCACGCCGAACCTCAACAAGGTGGCGGCCGACGGTTTGACGTTCACAGACGCGCATTCGCCTTCCGCCGTATGCACGCCAACGCGTTACGCGCTGTTGACTGGCCGCTATTGCTGGCGAAGTTCGCTGAAGAGGGGTGTGTTGGGCGGCTACAGCGAACCGTTGCTTGAGAACGGCCGGTCAACGGTCGCGAGTATGTTGAAGAAGAACGGATACAACACCGGTGCGGTTGGCAAATGGCATCTGGGAATGCGGCTGCCATTGACTGGTGACAAAGCAGATACAAAAGTGTGGGACGGTGATCCCGGTATCGACTTCGGGGGCGTCATCACGGACAGCCCGATTCATCACGGCTTCGATTACTACTTCGGCGTGAGTGCATCGCTGGACATGGCACCGTACGTTTATATTCGCAACGACGGTTTCACGATGAAGCCGACAATTCAGCAGCAGGCCGTGAAGTTCCCTCACTTTATTCGCAAAGGTCCTCGATCAGACGACTTTGAGATCGACGGAGTTCTGGACAAGCTGACCGAAGAAGCGGTCAGCTTTGTTTCAGAATCAGCGAAGGCCGATGAGCCCTACTTTCTGTACATGCCATTGACCGGTCCTCACAAGCCCGCTCAGCCGCACGAACGATTTCGCGGCAAGACATCGTTGAAGGAATACGGCGATTTCGTACATCAGGTCGACTGGACGGTCGGAGAGGTTTTGAAGGCGATCGATGCCAGCGGGGAATCTGAAAACACGTTGGTGTTCTTCACGTCGGACAATGGTTCGTACATGTACACCTACAACGAAGCGGGCAAGAAAGATCACGTCGACGATGTGACAGTGCAGGGCTATCGAGCGGAACATCACAAAGCCAATGGCAATCTGCGAGGTACTAAGGCCGACATCTGGGAAGCCGGGCACCGGGTGCCGTTTTTCGTCCGCTGGCCTGCCGGAATCAAAGCCGGTTCGGTTAGTGGTGAAACGATTACTCACGCGGACATCTACGCAACCTGTGCCGCCATCGTGTCTGCGTCACTGACAAACGATGAAGCGGAAGATAGCGCCTCGTTGTTGCCCATACTGAAAGGGGAAGCTGCTAAGCGTGGAGCCCCCGTGATTAATCATTCGATCAACGGCATGTTCGCGATCCGCGACGGCAAGTGGAAACTGGTCGCAGGAACAGGGTCCGGCGGACGACAGCAACCGAAGGGTAAAGTCGACGAAAAGCCTTTTCAGTTGTTTGATCTGGAAGCGGACCTGGCCGAATCGAAGGACGTTGCAGCGGATTACCCGGAGATCGTCGAACGATTGACGTCAGAGTTGACTGCGATTCGCAACGATGTTCGCAGCGTTTCGCGATAGTCGAAGGCCACGGCCAAATCTACTTTCCTGTTTGGCGAATCGTTACACTGGCGTTCATGATCGACATTCGGCAACTGAAATTTTCTTATCCCCACAGTAGTTTTGATCTTCATGTTCCTGAACTGAAGATCGATTCGCCGTGCTCAGTTGCCATCGTTGGGCCCAGTGGTTCCGGCAAGACCACGCTGCTGCATCTGATGGCCGGAATTTTGACGCCGTCAGTTGGCAGCATTACGGTTGACGAACAGCAGATCGCGTCGCTGTCCGATGCGGCTCGCCGCGAGTTTCGGTTGCGTCGCGTCGGGATGGTGTTCCAGAACTTCGAACTCATTGAATACCTGTCCGTGCTGGACAACGTGCTGTTGCCGTGTCGAATCGGAAACGCGATTTCGCTAACCAGTCAGATCCGCTATCGAGCATGCTCCCTGTTGGCCGCGGCTGGGCTGGAACAACACGTCAAAAAGTCCGTGACGAAGTTATCGCAGGGAGAACGTCAGCGCGTCGCTATCTGTCGCGCACTTTTGACGCAGCCTGCTTTGCTGCTGGCCGACGAACCAACGGGCAATCTGGACCCTGACACAACAGAACAGGTGCTGGCGCTGCTGCTGAATACGGTGAAGCAGCACGACACGACTCTGGTGATGGTCACTCACGATCATTCGTTGCTGCACCACTTTGATCGCACGATTGACTTTGCTCAGTTCATCCGTACCGCGGAGAGCGTGGCATGACCAACGCTTTCTATCTGGCGCTTCGTTCGCTGTGGTTTCATCGTGGTCGCGCTCTCACGATCATCCTGTGTCTGGCACTGACGTTGTGGCTGCCCATGACTGTGCACCTGCTGCTGGACCAGTTTCGCGCAGAAATCGTCTTCCGAGCGAATTCAACACCGCTGGTGATCGGCGCTAAAGGCAGCAGGATCGACCTGGCGCTGCAGGCGTTGTACTTTGAGACGGTCGCTCCCGAGCAAACGACCATGGCCGAAGCGAACTACGTGCAGGACTCGGGCTTCGCCACGCCCATTCCGGTGCATCTGAATTACAGAACGCAAACGGTGAACAATTCCACAGCGCCGATTGTTGGAACAACGATTGAATATTTCGAGTTTCGCAACCTGCGCATCGGACAGGGGCAGGGCATGTCGATTCTGGGAGACTGCGTGTTGGGTAGTGGACTCAGCAAAAAAATGCAGCTGGAACCCGGAGACAAGATTCTGTCGGCGCCGAAAAATGCCTTTAATCTGGCGGGCGACTATCCGCTGAAGATGAACATTGTTGGTGTGCTGGCGGAATCACAATCGCCGGATGACAACGCAGTTTTCATTGACGTGAAAACCGCGTGGATCATCGATGGAATCGGTCATGGGCATCAATCGCTGGAAAGCGAGTCTGTGGATGATGGCGTGTTGCTCAACAAATCAGACACATCGGTCACGGCCAGTGCAGCCGTTTTGCCGTTTACGGAGATCACGCCGGATAATCTGGCGTCGTTTCACTTTCATGGCGACGAAGACACGTTTCCGATCACCGCTGTGATTGCCGTACCGCATAGTCGCAAAGATCAGACGCTGTTGCTGGGACGCTACGCTTCCGTGCACACGCAGGCGGCGCAATGTGTGAAGCCGGCGGACGTTGTTGAAGATCTGTTGAGCATCGTGTTTCGCGTTGAACAGTTGGTGTGGATCAGTTCGATGCTGGCCGCTGCGGTGACTGCTCTGCTGCTGTGTTTGGTGCTGATGCTGTCCATTCGTCTGCGCGCGGCCGAAATGCAGACGATGCACAAATTGGGCTGCAGTCGTTCGACGGTGGCGATGCTGCTGGGTTCTGAAATCTTTCTGATGACGGCTGCTGGCGTGAGTCTGGCGATCATCGGTGCATGGTGCAGTCATCTGGTGGCCGCTGACTGGCTGCGATCGTGGCTGTTTTGATTTTCTTTCATGGCATCGAAATTCAAAGTGTCGCGTCGACTCCATTCACGAGAAAGGATCTGGCGAAACAGCGATGATCAGGGCTTTTCGAGACTCTGGCGAGCTGACCGCGCAGGTGAGATCGCGTTGACGACGGATTTCTGGCCACGAGACCAAATTTCCGGGCGCGTGAACTCATGATTGGACATTCTCTGTTCGACATTGGATATTCCGTGATCACCGTCTTTTTGTTTCCACTCAATGCCAGAAATTCGCATGTTCGATCTTTCCGCTATTCAGGCTGCTCTGAAAACGTTTTCTTTCGATGGTTGGCTGCTGTACGACTTTCGCGGCAGCAACGTGCTGGCGCAGCGAGTTCTGCAACTGCCAGATGACTTCGTGAGCTCTCGTCGATTTCTGTACTTTATTCCGGCCGAAGGCGAACCGCAGAAACTGGTTCATCGCATTGAAAATGATGTGCTGGACCACCTGCCGGGTGAAAAGACGATGTATCTGAAGTGGCAGGAACTGGAAGCCGGGATCGGTGACATGGTCACTGGTTGCCAGCGACTGGCGATGGAGTATTCGCCCCGGAACGGCAACCCGTATATTTCCAAAGTCGATGGCGGAACAGTGGAGCTGGTGCGTTCGTTTGGCTGTGATATTCAGCCATCCGGCGATCTGATTTCGATCTTCGAAGCGACACTGTCTAAGGAGCAACTGGCGTCTCATTACGCGGCGGCGGAACTCTGCGATGCCGCGTTTGGCGTCGCATGGAAGTTCATCGCGGATCAGATACGAGCCAACGGCAGTGTGGAAGAAGTGGCTGTGCAGGATGCCATCATGCAACACTTCGCGGATAATAACCTGACGACGTATCATGCTCCGATCGTTGGTGTCAACGCAAACGGTGGCAACCCACATTACGAAACCGGGCACGGAGCGATCACGACGATTAAAGAAGGCGACTTTGTACTGGTCGACCTCTGGGCGAAACAGGACAAGGCTGGTGCTGTGTATGCGGATCTAACTCGGACGGGTTTTGTTGGCACTGAAGTTCCACAGAAGTACACGGAGATTTTCAACATCGTGGCCGCTGGTCGCGACGCAGGGATCGCCTGTGTGAAAGAAGCGTTCGCGGCAAATGAACCGCTGCCAGGCTGGAAGGTGGATGATGCAACGCGGGGAGTCATCGAAGCCGCGGGTTATGGCGAATATTTCTGCCATCGGACGGGCCATAGCATGGGGCAGGAAACACATGGCAATGGCACTCACATCGATAATCTGGAAACGCACGAAACTCGCCTGATTCTGCCGCGAACATTGTTCACTATTGAGCCGGGGATCTACCTGCCGGAATTCGGTGTCCGCAGTGAAGTGGATGTCTACATTCACGCAGACGGGACTGTGGAAGTGACGGGTGGTCCATTGCAATCGGAAGTCGTGCGGGTATTGGCGGAGTTTTGATGATTAAAATCGCACGATTCACGCCTGTTTTCGAATGATATTGCTGCGTTTTTGCATTCTGCATACTCTGCACACTCGCGGCGACAGGCGCCGGCAGGATGTTTGTGCGCCTTAGCCGAACAATATCCAGCACTTGATCTGCAGGGAGGCAGCCGCATCGCAATTTCGCACACAACTCGATCCATTGTGATCACGTGCTATCCACAGTCGACATGCTGTGCATCGCGAGGTGCGCGCGGATGAAACTGTTACAGCGCTATATCGTCGCAGACTTACTCCGAGTCTTCAGTTTGCTGGTCGTTGTGCTGACCGTGATGCTGGTCTTTGTGGGTGTCCTGCGCGAAGCGACGGATCAGAATCTGGGTATGAATCAGATCGTACAGATCATGCCATACGTGGTGCCAAGCATGTTGCCGTTTACGATTCCGGCCACGCTGTTACTGGCTGTGACAGTGGTCTACGGTCGACTTGCTGGTGATCTTGAAGTGACAGCTGCCAAGGCAGCGGGCATCACACCCCTTAAGCTGTTGACTCCTGCGTTCGTGTTAGGACTTGTTCTGGCGATCTGTTCTTTCGGGCTTACTAATTACGCAATTCCGTGGGCCATTGGAAACATAGAACGTGTCGTAGCCCAGGCCATCGAAGATATTTTTCTGGACCGACTTGACGCTCAGCATCTGGTGAGCGAACCGGAAAAAGGATTCTCAATCACAGTTGAAGATGTCAAAAACCGAGTGCTGATTAACCCGACGTTCGTCTATCGGACAGGTGACCATCAGCAGGTGACGATGAATGCGAAGTGGGCACAAATCAAGTTTGACATGGAAAATCGGAAAGTTCGCATCTGGCTGAAGGACGCACAGGCCAGCGTTCCAGGGAAGAACATGTCGATGGTTCTCGACAAGAAAGAGCTCGCCTTTCCGATGGGCGAGTTGGAGATGAAGCGCAGCGCCCGTCATCTAACGATCACCGCGATCGAGGATAAGATTGTCGAGTATCAGCAGGATGCTGCGGTCAACAAGTTTCAGCGAGACCAGGAAATAGCCATGCTGTTACTGACCGGAGAGTTTGACCAACTCGGCAGCGAACAAATGCAGACGTACGGAGGTTATGAAGGTTGGGCAGATCATCATAAACGCAAGCTGAAAACCGAGATCCACAGTCGTTACGCGATGGCTGGCAGCTGCTTCTTTTTCGCGATGATCGGTGGCCCGTTTGCAATCTATCAGGCGCAACGGCAGTTCATCACAGCGTTCATCATGTGCTTTCTGCCCATTCTGCTCGTGTATTATCCGCTGACATTCCTGATGGCGAACCTCGGAAAAAGCGGAACCATTGATCCCAGTTGGGGCATGTGGGTTCCGAACGCGGTGTTGGCTGTTATTGCAATGATGGTGCTGCGAAAAGTAGTGAAGCACTAGAGCAGTTTACTTGTTGTTGTGAACGGCACTCGCTCGCGGGAGCAGGCTTTCTTTGATCGAAACGCGTGCCCCGCGGCCACAAGTCAGCGTAATACGCTGTAGCTGCGCCAGCTACGACTTTGTTTCGAACACAAGAAATTCGTAGCCATCAAAGTGAATGTTTTGACGGTCGAAAAAGTCGGTATCGGTCTTGTCAATGACGACAGTCAGGCCTTCAGATCGAAACAACCACTGATTGCCGTCACTAACGGGATAGTCGAATTGCAGCAGGCAGGTGCGATGGTCGCGGTCATCGGGCAGCAATCGCACGGCGATGTCGTTCTCGAAGCGGCCGCCCGTTCTACGACGTTCGATTTCCTGTACAGCCTCAGGAGTAAATTCCAAGAGTGCTCGTTCGTGGCTAATTCCTGCCGCATCATCCAGGACTTTGACACCCCATTTTTGTTCTGCGACCAGCGACGCAACGGTCGACCGTATTCCACCGCCAATGTTCCGCGTGATCGAACTGAGCGTGTGAATTGGTCCCCACGGGAATCCCCACCAGCCCAGTAGTCCGGAAACCAGCGTCGGAATTCCACCGCCTGTATTCTGGTCGCTGAAGCGGTGAGGTGTCTCTCCATTAAGAGTGATCACCAGTAGCGAAACTGTCCAGCGATAGCACACAACTTCCGTCGTAGCTGTGACAACAATTCCGTCTAACTCTGGGCCGCCGTTCTGGATTTCCGTTTCGTGCTCGAGAACCCAGGCACATAGGTTACAATGGGGTTCGGGCATGTCGCTGAGTTTGGTGTTGGTTAGAGTCGCTAGTTTGTAGCTGCGTTCGCACGCGGACGGTACAGCAGATCTGGCGACGTCGCTGATCCTCGCCCGGATCGCGTGAACATCCTACTGTTGCGATCGTATCCTGCCAAACGATGGAGAACATTCGCTATGTTGCAGGCGCCAAGTATCGTGAAGTCCGTTTGTTCGACTGTTTGCTGTCACGCGCTGATGGTGATGAGCCTGGTGTGCGTTGTTCCGACCTTGAACGCATCCCAGGCTGCGCAGCAACGTCCCAATATTCTGTTCATCGCGATCGACGATCTGAACGACTGGATTGGTTGCCTGGGCGGTCATCCACAGACGATCACTCCCAACCTGGATCGGCTGGCTGCCAGCGGAGTGTTGTTCTCGAACGCTCATTGTCCCGGGGCGGCATGCAATCCTTCGCGTTCGGCGATCATGACCGGGCGGTCTCCACATCGTTCGGGCCTGTACGAAAATGGCCAGAAGATGCGGGAAGTGATGCCCGATGCCGAGTTGCTTCCGCAACACTTTCGCAGCAACGGGTACTGGGCAGCGGGTTCCGGAAAGCTGCTGCACTACTTTATCGATGCCCGATCGTGGGACAAATACTTTCCGGCGAAAGAAACGGAAGATCCGTTTCCGCGGACTCTGTATCCGGAGAAACGTCCGGTCAGTCTTCCCAAAGGTGGTCCGTGGCAATACGTAGAAACCGACTGGGCAGCTTTGGACGCCACTGACGAGGAATACGGCGGTGACTGGCTGGTGTCGAAATGGATCGGCGAACAGCTGGGTCGTGAGCACGACAAACCGTTCTTTCTGGCGTGTGGTATCTATCGACCACATGAACCGTGGTTTGTGCCGAAAGAATATTTCGAACCGTTTCCGTTGGAATCGATTCAATTGCCGCCAGGTTACCGCGAAGACGATCTTGACGACCTGCCGTCCGCAGGAAAACGAATGGGGCCGAATCGGTACTTCGAACACATTCGTCAACAGGACCAGTGGAAGCAGGGAATCCAGGGCTATTTGGCGTCGATTCACTTTGCCGACGCGATGCTGGGACGAGTCCTGAATGCTTTGGAGAGCGGGCCTCACAACGACAACACGATTGTTGTGCTGTGGAGCGACCATGGTTGGCACCTTGGCGAAAAGCAGCACTGGCAAAAGTTCACGGCGTGGCGCGCTGTAACGCGAGTTCCCTTGATGGTCCGAGTGCCTCAACATGCAGCGCCGGGTCTAATGGTTGGCAG
>CALFOL010000275.1 GCA_937919915.1 uncultured Planctomycetaceae bacterium | reverse complement strand
ATCTGAGGACCACTTTCCAGTGGTTCAGGTGCCAGAAACTGCCCATTCCCCCAAGGAAAACCACCAATTGAATCATTGGCGAAGGCTTTCAGCACATAAAAAGCGGTAGAGTCAGGGATTTTTAAAGGGAAAGCGACCAGGATTCGAGGAATCAAAGCATTACTGTTGAACAGTCGGCCTCAGCCCGGTATTCTTCCGCGTTTCCGCTCCAGCCCCAGCGCAGGGATTCCGCGCTAATCTGGCTGTTGATGGCGCCATTCGTGGCCGAAAATAGTCCATTATTGGCGGAAATCCGGTTCCTTTTCACTGCTCACCCGTCGCTGTATCGCAGCCCGGGCTTTGCAGATTAATCATTTTAACATTTCCAGGAAGAACAGACATGGCGGAAGACTTTCGTCTGTCAGCTGAACCTCGCACATTGTTGGGTTCCCTGCATTCAAGACGACTGCGAAAGCAGTTTATGGTTCCAGCGAACCTTTACGGCTTCAAGAAGGAGACCGTAAGTATCTCTGTGTCGGCTGAACAGGTGGAGAAAATGGTCGCCAACGGTTCACGCGTCGTAGACGTTGAAATTGGTGGGAACGTCGAAAAAGCTGTGGTTCAGGAACTACAGTGGGACATCTACAGTACATTCGTGAAGCATGTTGACCTGAAACGTGTGGATCCGGACGCGGTAACCACCGCGGACGTGCCGCTTAAGATTCGTGGTGAAGCGCTTGGTCTGAAGGACGGCGGCCAGCTGCGTCAATTGATGAAGCGGGTTTCAGTCAGTTGTCCTGAATTCCGAGTTCCTAAGGCGATCAACGTACGTGTTGGTGCCCTGAAAGTTGGCGACAGCTTGAAGGTCAGCGACCTGACTCTGCCGGATACTGTTTCTATGGAAACACCAGGGGATCAAGTCGTTGTTGAGCTGTTTGATCCAAAGAAAGAAGCAGCGGAAGCCGCCGCTGACTCGGAGTAAGACGGCACGAGGCGGGTTTCCAGCACATGCGGTTTGTTATTGGACTCGGAAATCCAGGTTCGAAGTACGTTGGAACCCGACACAATGTGGGTTTTGACGTTGTTGCTGAGTTAGCAAGGCGCTTCAACGCCGGGCCAGCTCAAAGAAAATATGATGCAGACGTTCAGGACGTTCTGATTCGTGGAGAGAAGGTGTTGTTGATAACACCATTGACCTTTATGAATCTCAGTGGTCAGTCTGTGCAGCAGTTTGTGAGATTTTACCAGCCCGATCCCACCGAAATGGTCGTCATCTGCGATGACATGAATCTACCTTCCGGGCGGATTCGCTGGAGGGCATCGGGCTCTGCAGGTGGTCAGAATGGGCTGAGTGATATCGTGCAGCGACTAGGCCACAAGGACGTTCCGCGGCTGCGGGTTGGAATTGGACGTCCACCAGGAAGGATGGAAGCGACAGCATGGGTGCTGGGACGTTTTCGGGAAGAGGAAATGGAAGCGGTTGCTTTTTCGGTTGTCCGTTCAGCGGATTCGGTCGAAAAGTGGTGCTCAGAAGGAATTGAGTCCACAATGAATGAGTTCAATCGTGATTCGGAAGACAGTTGATGATCCCGTGCTAATCAGCATGGGATTGAATTGATAAAACAGAATTGTCAGAGTGTGCTTTTCGCATTCTGATCTGAAGTACACAACTAACCAAAATTTGGAGTATCTGCCGGTGTCAGTCGCAGAAACAGAAACGGTCAAACAAAACCTGTACGAAGGCATGTTCCTGGTTGATAGCGCTCAGTTCGCTAACGATCCGGAAGCAACCGCTGCTGCCATCATGGCGATTCTTGAGCGAGCAGGCGCAACTGTCGTGGCACATCGTCCGTGGCAGGATGGCAAACTGGCTTACGAAATCGAAGGCCGACGCAAGGGGCTGCACTACGTTGTTTGCTTCCGGATGCCAGGTGACGGCGTTAATGTCGTGACACGTCAGAGCCAGTTGAGCGAAATTGTGCTGCGTCAGATAGTGATCCGTCATACCCCGGAATTGTTCAATGCCATGGTTGATGTGCTGAACGGCGTGGCTGAAGCGACTGCGGCAATTCCCGATGGTATTGCACTTGGTCCGGACGATGGCAGCTTCTAATAGGTAAGAGTTGTCGGCTGAAACAGGAGTCTTTCATGGCGTCGTTCAATAAAGTGATTCTGGTCGGGAATGTAACCCGCGATCCAGAGGTTAGATTTACTCCTGGCGGAACGGCCGTTACGGACGTCGGTCTGGCGGTGAATCGTTTTTGGATGGACAAAGGAACGAACGAACGTAAAGAAGAAACAACCTTCATTGATGTGACGTTGTGGGGCCGAACAGCTGAAGTGGCTGGCGAATATCTGGCCAAAGGACGTCCCTGTTTGATTGAAGGTCGATTGCAGCTGGATCAATGGGACGACAAAGAGACTGGGCAGAAACGCTCTAAGCTAAAAGTTATCGGAGAAACGCTGCAGTTGCTTGGGAGTCGCGACGGCGGTGGCAACGCGCCCGCTGCTGGTGGAGCTGGTTATTCTGCACCACCACAGCAGCAAAGATCGACTGCACCACCGCGACAACCTCAAAGTTCAACATCGCCGGACGAGGCGTTTTATGACGATGCACCAAGTGCTCCGATGGACGACGATGTTCCATTTTAGTACCTGATTGTGTTGCTGTTTATTAGTTCAATTATCGCGGCAATAGCCGCCATTGTATCGCAGGAATCTGACTCATGGTTCACACCACAAGACCACGCGGCGTAGCAGGCTCAACAAACAGCACAGCTGAAATTCTACTTGTTCATGACATTGAGCATCTGGGCACACGCGGTCAAATCGTTCGGGTTAAGCCAGGTTACGCTCGCAACTATCTGTTGCCCCACGGTCTGGCGACCATTGCAACGGAAGAAAACAAGAAGATGGTCGAGCTTCACAAAGAGAAGCTGAAGGCCATCGAAGGCAGCCGTATTCGCGAATTGACAAAGATCGCAGACGCTGTCAGCAAGTACAGTGCAACGATCGAAGCCAATGCCACTGCCGACAACGCACTGTACGGTTCAGTTGTCGCCAAGGATATCAGTGACGCACTGAAGGCCGCCGGTCATAAGATCGAAGCCGAACATGTTAAGCTGGAAGGCGCAATCAAAGAGCTGGGAATGTACACCGTAAAGCTGAGGCTGCATGAAAAAGTGCAGACGGAAGTCAAAGTCTGGATTGTTCCTTCTGCATCTGGCGTATAGGTTCGGCAGGCAGAAGCCTGTGAAGAGCAGGACGGAAAATAATATTATCCTCAGGTAGGTTTTCTGCCTGAGGTTTTTTTTTGCTTTGTGGTTCAGAGGCTGACTCTGAAAGACGGATGTTGTTGCGGGCATTTGTTTAAAGCGGCCGAGCAGCGTAGGTTAAGAGGGCTTGAGATGTCCAGCGGACGAGAGTCATACGACGATTATAAGGGCGGCAGGAAGAAGAAGCGTCAACGTGATGAGACGCATGATCATCTGAAGTTGCCCCCCCAGAATCTTGATGCAGAACGCGGTGTTTTGGGCAGTATTCTGCTGCTGAACGAAGCGATTGATGATGTCGGTGAGGTGTTAAGGGCCGATCATTTCTACAGCGACGGGCATCAGAAGATCTATGCGGCGATCCGTGATCTCTATGAGAACAACGTTCGCGGGATCGACGCTGTTACGTTGTCCGAAGAATTGATGCGACGTGAGCACTTCGAAGAAATCGGAGGTGCTGCATACCTCATGGAAATCCTGGACACGGTGCCGCATGCTGCTCACGTGCGCTACTACGCCAATATCGTCCGTGAAAAATGGATGCAGCGACAGCTGATCTACGCCTGCACAGAAATCCTCGCAGACAGCTACGCGCCTCAAACAGACATCGATGATCTGATGCAAAGCGCTGAGCGGCGCATCTTTAGTATCGTCGAAGATCAGGAAGGTGGCGGCAACCTTGCGATCTCCGATATTCTGATTGAAGCGTTTCATCGTATCGATGAACGAATCAATACTGCCGGTGAGGTTTCGGGAACGACAACCGGCTTCACGGATCTTGATGAGCACACGACCGGACTGCAGCCCACTGAGTTGATCATTCTTGCCGCCCGCCCATCGATGGGTAAGACTGCGTTTGTGTGCAACATGGCTGATGCGATTGCCAGAAAAGCAAACAAAGGTGTGCTGCTGTTTAGTCTTGAACAGTCCAACCTGGAGTTAGCAGAACGTTTCCTGTGTATCAGCTCGAAGGTCAACGGCCATGACTTACGCGCAGGAAATCTCAATGCTCAGCAGCGCGACCAATTGATGGAAGCATCGGATGCGCTGTCTCGACTTCCGCTTTTTATCGACGACAAGCCTGGTCGCACCATGGGACAGATCGCAGCGCTGTCCAGAAGATTGCATCGTCGTAGCCCGCTGGGTGTCATCATCATCGACTATCTGCAGCTGGTTGAGCCGGAAGATAAGAACGCTCCGCGTGAGCAGCAAATTGCTGGAATCTCAAGGCGGTTGAAGTTCCTTGCCAAAGAGCTCCGCGTGCCCGTGATTGCTTTGGCTCAGTTAAACCGGGGTGTCGAGCTTCGTGAGGACAAGCGGCCGAGACTTGCCGACCTGCGAGAAAGCGGATCGATTGAGCAGGACGCGGACATGGTGATGTTCCTGCATCGTCCTGACGCCTACGACCCCGAAGACCGTCCTGGTGAGGCAGAGATTGTCATTGCGAAACACAGAAGTGGACCCACGGGTATTATCCGGTTGACCTGGCGCAAAGAATTCATGCGGTTTGAGAACTACACGCCGATGGCCGACACGCAATTCGACAATCTGTAGGTCGGTTACTTAATGAACGGATCGAAACCATTTTGGATAGACTTCAATACGGGCGCCAGATTCGTGTTCTGTGGCAACTGCTCAGTTGCAGTTTTTGTGACGTCTTCCTGAAACATCGAAGAGACAGACTTCGGCACGGCGTCCTGTACGCGATCCCGGATGTAGCGATCGATTGAGCCGGTTGATTCGCTGAGTGTCTTCGTCGTCTCGTTCTGAAGGCTGCTTTTTGCCCTCGTAAATGAGTCTTCGACGCGTTGTTCAATGCCACTGGTGATTTCTTCGAAAATGCCAGGCGTAGAATCGCGTGTGCTAAGCGATGGCTCTGCCGGATCCTCGTCGTATCCGAACAGCATCTTTTCAAGGGCCTCAGTTTCTGCGACTGAATCGAATGATGAAGGCAGTCTGGACGAAGGTGTTGTGGCCTGAGTGTTCGGCTTTTCGATATCAGTGACGCTGTTTGAGCCTGCTTTAAAAATGTCGCCGATCACTTTCATTGATGTCGTCTCACGTTGAGCGACAGTTGTTGGCTGGGGCGTTGCGGCTATGTTTGCTGCAGGTTGATTTCCTTTATTCCACGTCAGTGGAATGGAAAGCAGATCCATCGTATCCGAAGCGGAATTGTCGTCTTTTGGAATCGTCAGGAGGCCCGGCTGGTCGGCCCCCGACTTACCGAAAGCGTTTTCTGTTTGATTCAGCAGGCTTCGGACTTTATCAAGGGCTGAGCCAGGAGGGGCAATCGTATCGCTGATTTGACCTGCTGCTGAAGCGGTGATCAGGTCCGTTGAGCCGTGTGCAATGATTGCCTGCGCAACTTCAGATCGATCTGCCCATTCATCTATTCCGAAGCCGCGACTGTCGACGTAGGCAAGGCCAATGGATGGTTGTGGAGTTCTGGGCACCAGCCGAAAACCCTCGTCCGACTGGATCATATGGTATTGGAGGGCGACGAAGATGATGCCTCCACCAAAGATTGCTCCGAAAAGAAATGGCTTTAATTTACCCATGGCAGGCACCGTGCAGACAGAGAAACAGAGGTCGTGATATGGAGGACGCGATGGTCAGCCACACTCAAAGCTATCACGCCGGTGCTGCCCGACTTCTGCTGAAAATCTATCGGCGGCAAGAATCAGCAAAGCCTGTAGCCGGTTGCCCACAAAGATTTCCTGTTTAGGGCTTCCTGGCCAGTCAGCACAATCGGTGCGGCTGATGGCCGCTGATTTGCGGTGGTTTTCGCCGTTGCTGAATTGAGCCGTCACATTGCAAGGGTTGCGTTGAGTTTGCGATTCGAGGCAATTCGGCAAAATTAAAAAAACGGCATCCCAGGAGTTGCCCAGCCCGATCTGCCTGCGTAATCTGTAGTTGTGGGTTTCGTGCCCAAAATGATCTTTGAAAACATGTTGAATGTGGGATTTCCGCCCGCTACTGTGGATGGCAACCATTCCATTGCCATGTGAGCTGCTCATGTTTATCACGGGAGAAGTCAGACGCACGATCGACGAAAGATTTCGTCTTACGCTGCCCTCTGAGTTCGTCGAGGGGATTGCTGACGCAGACGGTGGGATCATCGTTGCGAAGGAACGGACCGGTTGTCTGAGCCTGTGGCGGTCTGATGAGTGGCAGAAGCGGTTGGACAGCGGTGTACAGCTTCTCCGCCAGAAGATCGATTCGGGCCGGATGGAAGGGCGTTGGGGAGATGTGCAGCGATTAGGAAGATTACTGTCGACGCGGCATCAGGCGGCGACGCTGGCAAATCGTTCTCGACTATTGATTCCGGAGAGCTTTCGACAGTTTTTGGGTGTTGAAGGGGGCCAGGAAGTTGTTGTTGTCGGTGCGGCGATTTGCGTTGAGGTGTGGCGGCCTGAAAGCTGGATGGAGGTGCTGCACTCAGAGATGCCTGACTTTGGCGAGCTGTTCAAAACGCTGACAGAGTAGGAACTTCACCGAATACCAAATTTACAGGCGGGAAATTTCACATGCGTCATCGCCAAGGGGGGGTGACGTCAGGATGCAGAACGGGTCGAATGAGAGAGGGGCGACACTTACTCACTCAACAACTCTCAGTCAGCAATGGCTTCTCGGATGCTACTAGTGAGCTTCCATGGATGGCATTTTGGCAGGGATGCCGCCTCTCTCTCTTCGATCCAATCCTGAACAACAGTACCGCTTACCTCGTGTGCGTCTGACCGCACAGGACGATGGCCGCCATGATCGCCGCTGTTTCGACGCGTAAGATTGTGCCGGGCCATTCCAGCGGAATTGCTCCTGCCGCTGCCGCAAACGCAACTTCGTCGTTGGTGAATCCGCCTTCCGGCCCGACCAGCACCATTTTCGATGGTGGGTCGTTAGTGGCTGTATCGGTCGCCGTTTTGCCAATTGGATACGGGTGAGCAATGTGCAGCGAGTGTTGCCCCGCGGTATTCGAAATCAGAGTCTTGAAATCAACAGGTTCAGTGACCTTCATCAACCAGTCTCGACCACACTGTTTGGCTGCGCTGATAATTGTTGCCTCCAGTTTTTCCCGTTTGGACTTTCCGGCATCAACAATGGTTCGATGGGTTCTGAGTGGAATGAACTGATCGACTCCCAGTTCTGTCAGCTTCTCGATCATCCACTTCATGCGATCGCCCTTGGGAGGCGATGCGGCGACAATGACTTGACCGGAATCCTGCTGCTCAGTGAAGTGTCGCTGCTGAATCGAGACCACAACTTCCCTTCGTCCGGTCGCGTCCACGACACCGATGACAGACGTTCCGCGGCCATCGAAGAGATGAATCTCACTGC
This sequence comes from uncultured Planctomycetaceae bacterium, assembly GCA_937919915.1. GTDB lineage: Bacteria > Planctomycetota > Planctomycetia > Planctomycetales > Planctomycetaceae > Fuerstiella. Next base: position 4,922 of record CALFOL010000275.1, on the reverse strand, counting down.
CGACATTCAGTCGCAGGACATGCAGCGCATGGTGTGCTTCAGGGCCGTCAAGTGTGGCCGAAGTGTTTGACAGATCTGCACAGAAGAAACGATCAGCCATGAGTAATTAGGGGGCTGCAGGATTCAGGAGGCGAATTTCAGGGCTGTCCAATGATCGGATTTCGTCTTCCGGGTTGCTAACGAACTGGACAACGACTTCCCGACCGTCTTCGAGGATATCAAGATTGGTGGTCGCGATTCGGTCGCCCGGGGCAAGACCAATTTCGACGACGACCATTGAGTGCAGGCGGCGGCCGGTTCTGATCCGTCTTCGACGTGTCACGTTGTCAGCGTCAACAACAAAGACCTGGCTGTCTAAAATCGCTTCGCGAGGAATCAAAAGTTTGCCGTTGTAGATATCGCCGTCTATGCGAGCATGTACGAAGGTGCCAGGCAGCAGTCGCGAGGCCTCATTGGTGTTGTTGATTTCCACGAAGACCTGCACGGTTCTGGAGATGGAATCTGCTTCCGGGGACGCTCTGACCACGAATCCATTCCACCGCGATTCCGCAGTTTCGTTTTCTGATAAGGCGACTGCAGGTTTGCCGCCGACAGCAAGCACTTTATCCAACTGCAGGAAGTCATCGAAGCTGAGCGAAATCGGCACTTCCACCTGAGTGACGCTTGTCAGCCGCAGCAGGGGTTCCCCCGCTCTGACATACTGCCCCTGTTCAACCAGCACTTCACTTAGCACTCCGCCAAATGGCGGGGTGACCTCGGTCTTTGCAAGGTCGTCAGCAGCTCGGTTTTTTTCGGACTGGGCAGTGAGTAATCGTTGTTTGACGGCGGCGATCTGGTGAGGGATTGACGCGACCTGACTCTCCAGCTGAATGACTGTGTCTTCGTAGCGCTGCAGGTCCAGCAGAGCTCTGTTAAGATCAGAGGCCGAAGCGGCTTTCAGCGTGACCGCCTGCTGAATTCGGTCGTACTCTTCTTTCAGTGTTTTTAAAACGGAGGCCGACTTCTTGAGTTGGCGAGCCAGGTTGGATTCCTGGATTGTCAGCCGCTCGATGTCCGTTTCTGTTTCGGCGATCTGGTTTTTGGCCTGATCAAGACGCTGTTGGTATAACCGTGGATCGATTTTCAAAAGTAACTCAGCGGCCTGCCTGCGGGATGGAGAATTCGGCGACTGCACCATATCTTCCGCAAGGACTGCGTAGCCAACTTTCAGTTGCGGGTTGATTTCCACAATTTCACCAGTGACCTGTGCGGCCAGAGTGACTTCGCGATCCGCCTGAACCGTGCCAAAGCCTGTCAGGAGTTCCTGTACATCGATCTCTGTCACCAGAAAGGCATCGACGTTCAGGACGGTTGCCTGAATTTCCTTTTGTTCGACGACTGGCTTTTGGGCATATAGCGCAAAGAACGCCATCAGGCTGATCACGATGATGAATGCGATCAGCACTTCCGAGATCACCAGTTTCTGCACAGGTGAAAAAGTTTCCTGGTCGCCGGGCATGTCACGCATGTCCCTTTCTGGTTGAGAGCAGTTGACGAATCTCGCTTGGCGTTGGTTTGCGGGATCCGTGTGGTTCTGGCGACGTGCGTTCAGCAGCCGTTGCTGTAATGTTACGTGGGCAGTCGGAAAAAACCACTTTGTGGCGAGTCAGGATCCAGCGGGTCCGGCTGTTGAGAACCAGCATCCTGGAATACCTCCGATTCCGAGCAAGTGGCAAAAAAAACAGCCTCGGCCGGAATGGCCAAGGCTGTTGTGAGGTTTAAAGACCGGTCTGAATACTTGCCGGATAATCCGTCAGGGATGCTTTGAGTATCAACGCTTTGAGCTACGTCGTCGAATTGTTGAGCGGCCAGTGGCTCCCAGGGCAATGAAGCCCAGCGCTGCGGCAGTGACGGGAGACTCTTCCTCAGATGATTCCGCGGTGTTCGAATCCCACCAGTTTGCTCCGTCCCAGTCAGCCATTACAGAATCAACTGCCTCTGAGGCCTCGTTTGTTGACTCTACGGCAGCAGACTCTAAGGCCACGAACTCAGAAATCACTGACTCATCCACAACCGGTTTCGGCGTCACTGATTCGTCTGCCACCAGCCGGGCTTTCTGGTCCACTGCTGAGAATCGCGTCAACATGATTGTCGTTTCCGACGATGGTCGAACGTTGTCCTCAGCCGCCGGAACAGTCGCTGCTACGACTGTAAATGAAACCGGGTTGCTCCATAATGAGGTTTCGCCCATTTCGCTGACAGCTCGCACCCATACGCGGTAACTGTTAGCCGGCAGCGCTGTTGCGATGGCGAATGACGTTGCCTGGATGTTCGATTCGAACACCACTCGGTCACCGAGACTGTTGTTAACCCAAATTTCATAGAACGCGGCCTGTTCGATGCCTGTCCACGCGACGACAGGCCTCGATGACGTGGCTGCTCCGTTTGCCGGCGAGTTGACAACCGGGCGGCCACCAATCGTGAATCCTACAGGAGCTGACCATTGCGACCGCGAACCGTCTTCTGCGATGGCTCGTACCCACACGACATAACTGCCAGTTGCAAAATCTGTTTCCGGGATTCGCGACGTTCCTACCACAAACTGGTCTCGGAGCGCGATCGGTGAGTCGCCGGGACCTCTGCGCTGCGTGACCCAAACGTCGTAGTTGGTGGCGCCTTCGACTGCATCCCAGCGGATTTCCGGGGTGCGATCGAATGTCGCACCGCTTGGTGAGATGTTCTGTGGTATGCTGAGCACGGTGAAGACAATTGGTGAGCTCCACTGCCCCGCGATCGCATCGATTCTGTCGTTCGGATCAAGGTCTGGCGCGATCGCTCGCACCCAGGCTCGATATGTTCCGCCGGGAAGATTTGCGGTGGAAGAAGCAAAGCTGGTGGTTTGCAGGCCGGTTTCGCGGACTACTTGTGAGTCACCCGTTGTCACATTGTTAATCCACAGGTCGTATCGATCAGTATCGACAACAGACTCCCAGCTGATCTGCGGGAACGTTGTTTCTGCGAGCGTGACACTGGTGACCGGGCTTGTGAATACAGGTTTTGTTCGAACAAGGAAGTTGCGAGCCACGCTCCATGCACCTGGCTGTTCCAGATCATCATAGGCACGCACCCAGAATCGATATCTGCCAACTCCAAGCTCCTGCTCAGGTTCGAAAGTTTCGAAGCCGGCCAGAATGATGTCATCAACAAACCAGTCATCGACCGTTGTTGTTACTTCCTGTCCATCTGGAACCTCCACATCCGGATCTCCGAAGTTGATGAATCGGAATGCGAAGTTCGCATGTAGTGCGGCCTGCGGAAGTGTGACCACAGATGTCTTGAAGACAGTCATGTCTTCTTCGACACCCAATTGGCGCTCAAGTTGAATCCAGCTGCCGTCGGCATTTCGGTACTGAAGCACCAGATCCTGTCCCGGGCCAGGTGACTCCAGGGTCCCCGTGCGCTGGTACGAATACGTCAGTTGGGCCCCTACTTCACCGGACAGGTTGATCGTTCTTGATTCGAGTTGATCACCACCCGCTGGATTTCCGTTCAGGTGAGCACTCGCAGCCCCGTTGACGTTGATTCCCAGACCGTCAACTTCTGCATTCGTGGATGTCCAGCCTGCTTCGTCAAAGCCGCCCTGAGCTTCAAAGGTCTCCTTGAACAAGGCCGGGGTCGCCCTTTCGTTTTCCCGACGGAACAGCTGGTTAATGTTCCGGGAGACGTCATTGACCCACAGGTCGTAACGAGTGGCACCGTCGACAGCAGCCCACGCGAAGGTCGGCGTTGGATCGAGCGTATCTAATGCAGGCCCGACCAGTACTGGCGGTTCATGGTCGCGGACGGTGATGTCCAGAATACCATCACGATAGCCATCAACGGAGCCGGTCAGTCGTACCAACTGATCGCGGTCGATCTGGGGATCATTCAGGACATCCAGCAGAAACGTTGTGCTGTTGGAACCGACAGGAATCACCACAGTCGCAGGAATCGACAATTCCGTGAGATCACTGTTAGCCAGTGAAACGATAATCGGTGCCGTGTGTCCCACTGAGCTGATACTGACTGTCACCGTGACGGCAGCGTTCCCAGCGTTTTCCAGAATCGATTCCTTACCCGCCGGGACCGTGATCGCAACAGATTCCGCATCCAGTACACTCACATTAAACGTCGTGGAATTCACGACCGGATTAGCCACATTGATGTCGGTGGCGGTGATCGTCACCACCTGAGTACCGTCAAGGTCCGTGTCTTCGATCACCGTGGCGAAGAAGCTCGCACTGAATTCGCCCGGATTAATAATGACTGTTTGTGGGACGGTCAACTCCGTCTCGTCATTGCTTGTTAACGTTACAAGTTGAGCGACTGACAGATCAATCGCGTCGCGACGCGTGACGATGAACATAATCGTACCGGCGTCTTCAGCGAAGACCGGCGTCAGTGTCGAAAGCTGAAGCTGTGGCTCCTGGTCCTGTACGGTGATGATCTCGCTAACAGCGTCCAGATAGCCCGGAGTTATTGCAATGATCGTTACTTGCTGATCACCGTCGAAATCCGAGTCATCGACGGCGTCCGCCGTGAATGTGACAAACGTTGAGCCGTCTGGAATTGTTACCGTGCTCGGCACCGAAAGTTCTGTAGCGTCGCTGGTCGTCAGCGTGATCGTGAGTGCCCCGGTGGTATTCAGGCGCGAGATCGTCCCTGTTATCGCCGCGAGGCCTGCACCTTCCGATACCGCTGCTCGATTAAGGACGATCGTAAGGACTTCAGAATCGACAACATTAACGGTATCACTGATCAGGGTGAACCCTGTCACGCTCGATCCGTTAGCGTCCCCAATGGTGTCAACAGAGACGGTTACAGGTTGATCACCATCGAGTTCATCGTCATCGACTACTTCCAGTGGCTGGAAGACTTCGAATTGGTTGTGAGGGATCGTCACG
>CALFOL010000274.1 GCA_937919915.1 uncultured Planctomycetaceae bacterium | reverse complement strand
GCAACATCTTCTGTCACGATGTATGTCAGCACTGTGCCTGGTGTCATATCCCAAGCGGTCAGTGGGTCGGCAGCGGACAGGGCTGTCGGGAATATCATCGCAGCACAAAGAGCGAACCGGAACATCAGCAGACCCCCACTATCGTTCAGAACATTGGACTCATATTTCGCACGAACCAGTCTAGCAACCCTGGCGTCGCAATTCATCGGTTGGCTTTCCTGATCGTGTCCGTTTCGGCGTTCTGGTTGTCGGTGATTGCCAACGCCCATTTGATGTCGGCATTCTGTGGTGTGGCTTACTGGTTTCGGTCGAACGTGGCAAACTGAATGGCCGCTGCTTTACATTGAGTCTTCCGCTCAGCCAATTGTTTACGTATTGACTTGGTTGGATGCCAGGCAATCTTCCCCGCGATTTCGGAGGGAACGCAATCATGAAGTTGCATGATCAAATCCAGCAGTCGTAAATTCCATCGATTTCTGGTTTCGCCCAGAAAATTTGGGACGGCGTGATTAAGCAACGAGATGTCGGTGTCGTAAAGTCGGGGGTGTCGACTGTCTCGCCCAGCCGGTGCAATAGTTTTACCAAATCTCTGTGTATCGCCACCGCTTCGGAGTCGAACCGTACGATGCCAGTCGTTCCGTCGTTGTGGCGTAAAATCTAGTGCGTAAGTGCACGATTCCGTGCTTGATCAACGCACCAAAGAGTTGCTGCTTCCCGGTCATTTTCCGCTCCCCCGATCAAAAGCCAATAGAAACGGCCACAAAAAAGCCCGGCACAGTTGTGCCGGGCTTTTCGTTATTGAAGTCTGCAGAACACCGTCTGCGACGACTATTGTCGAGCTGGTGTGGGCCCTGCTGCACCTTGGCGCGGAGCTCCGTCGATTGGCTGGCCTTTCAGCATTGCCTGAACGGCACCTTCCAGATTGTCCACGGTGACTGCACCTGCTACTCGGCCGGTGGCATCAACGAGGAACATTGTCGGCACAGAAACAATGCCGAAGTCCTGAGCGATCTTTCCATCGGTTCCGCCAGCATCGCGAATGTGTTGCCACTGACCGCCGTTTTTGGCGATGTATGCATTGATACCGCTGGCGTCAGCATCCAGGTTGACACCAAGAATTTCGAAGCCCGATTTTTGATACTTCTTATGAAGAGCAATAACCTTGGGCAATTCGTCGGTGTAAGGTTGAGCCCAGGTCGCCCAGAACGCAACCAGTGTCACCTTACCGCGATATTGAGCCGAGTCGATCGGCTTACCATCCAGCGATTTGCCAGCGAGCAGCAACGGCTTGCCAGCCAGATCGAGTCGATGCAAAGCGCCTCGAGCCCTGATGCCGGCATTGGTTTGTCCATGGTTCTTAATCAATTCTCCGTACCAGCGTTTTGCATCATCGACTCGCCCAGCAAGTTCCAGGCTGATCGCCAGTTGTACAACAGCGTCGGATGCATCAGATGACTTCGGCCATTTTTCGGCGAAGATTTCCAGTTGTTTCAGCCACCATTCCTGAGTTTCCTGACGTTCTTTGTCGTCTTCCGTCTTCAGGCGGACAGCGTATTCGGCCAACAGTCGACGATACCAGACGTAACCGTGTAACTCGTCATTTGCTTTCACCTGTTCCTGAAGCGCTGAAAGTCGCTTCAGCCCCGCATCGTATTCCTGAGTTTGCACGGCTGCGGCAACACCATCCGAAAACTGCCGAACCCACTGCACGCGTTCCTGTTCCGTCGGCACGATGCGGATGATCTTTTCAATGATGTCCGCTCGCTGCTGATTGTATCTGGCCAGTGCCTGTGGAGTCACACTGGCAGTTGGGCTTTGTTCGTCCAGCTTCTGCAGGTCGCCCAGTAGTTGTTCCATCTCTTTCGCCATTTCCGGCGCCGCACCGATATCACCCGTGCTCATTTGCGGCTGCATGAGAACTCCGCCGATCTGAACCTGAGTGTCTTCGGAATCCAATGGCCGCGGAATCTGTGTCAGCTTCCACACCTCACCGATCCTTACCATTTCACCCACAGAAACAATTTCGTGCTGGCCACCGTTTTCTACAATAGCCATCGCGTTTTCGTACACGATCAAATCCTCGCCCGCCTTACCGTCTTCTTTGGGAACAAGTCCCGGAGCCGGAGGATCAAAGCGGACCCACTTCGATCCGCTCGTGAGCGTTTTCGTAGCGGCCATGATTTTGCGAATTTTGACTACGGGATCCGCCACGCTTTCCAGCAACGCCTTCTTGATTTCCGGAGTGGTTTTTAACGCAGCGATGTCGTCAGCATTGACTAATACCGACTGCAGTGCTGCCATGTCATTCTTGATCATGGCTTCGACGGCGGTTTGAGCGGCTTCCTGCGCGGACAGGATTTTCCATTGATCGATATGACCGTCTTCGTTGAGATCGATGCCCCAGCGCATGCCGCCCCAGTTCATCCAGCGATGCTGATCAGGCTTTTCGTTCTTGTCACTGTCGATGTCGCGATAGACTTCCAGGCCCATGCGGTAGTAGCGAAACAGGTCGGCTTTGTTGTCCGCGTTGGTATCGGTGAATCGTCGCAGGACCTGTCCGGCAGGATCGAATACCACAAAGCCGGCCGTTCCGCCCTCGCGTTCGATCTTCACTTTGCAATCTGCAAAGCTCTTGGGATCCGGCGTGTCATATTCAACGTCTCGGTGTGTTGGTCGAAACTGATTCAGGATCTGCTCAGCAGAAGGAACCTGAGCGGCGCTGGAAGCAGCTGCAGTCAGCAATACACAAACGGCGAAAGTGAAATGAGCGGGGCGCATCCTTGCAACTCCGAACGAAAACTGATGTGAAAGCGAAGTTGTTGCCGCAAGTCATTCATATTCCAGCAACGTTGAAGTGGACGGATTGTATAACAGATGGCGGCATCAGGTTAACACCGGTTTGTGCTGCAAAACCTGTTGACGTTGTTCTCCTGGAGTCGCCAATATGCCAGAAAACACTCGCTGAGCCTGTGGTAGGCGGCCACAAAAACAATGATCGGCAGAATCTGCCGATTGCCGTACGTGGCTATTTCTGCAGCAGTCTCCGGATTTGTCGACGTGTGATCATCTTGCGGATCGTGAACAGGACGAACAACGCGGGGTGCGGAAACAGCAGCCGCGACCACAATCCCTTTAGTCCCCCAAAATGCTCGAACTCGACATGTTCGTGGACCTCGGTGGTCTGTTCGTCGAGTGCGGTAAATGTGTGACAGTGCACCCACGACTTCATCGGGCCGGATACCTGAGTATCTGTAAACGTCGTTTCACTGACGTCAGAATGCAGTGCCTTCCAGCGGACAGGAATCGGTCCCATCCACATCGTGAACTCTCCGATCGACCCGTTGGCCAACGGGTCGAAGCGATGCACCTGCATGATCATCAGCGGCGGGGTTAAGGTTTTTAGAATCCCCGGTTGGAAATGAAATTCGGAAACCGCCTGCAACGGAGCGTTCACAGTAAATCGAAAATCGAATACAGTCACAATCGCCTCCGAGATGGTTCAATCGTTAGATATCTGTTCAGTTCTCTCACGCCAGAGTCGGGCCGCGCGCATCGTCAGCAAACCGCCAACAATCAGACTGCCACCAATCATCTGTCCCGTCGTTATCGACTCACCACGACTGATCCACGCGGCGATAATGGCAATCAATGGGATCAGGTTCTGGATTGCCGAAGCGTGTGCCGCGCCCGCGTGGCGCACTCCGAAACTCCACATCGGCAACGCCAGTCCGGTCGACAGTACGCCGGAATACAGAATGATCATCCACAAACTTACAGACTGCAGCGGCTGAACGCTGGCGGAGTAATTCCCCACGGCAAACAGCAGATGCAGCGGCAAAGCCAGTACAGCAGAAGAGGCTGACAGTTGCATGGGTGAGATAAGTTTCAACATGGGACGGCTGTAAACTGTGCCTGTGGCCCACGCCAGCGCTGCGGCCAGCACGCACAAGTTGCCGGTCAGGTGCGCCCGTCCCACGCTGACATTGTTCTTTTGCAACGCGACGACCACCGTTCCTGCCAGCGCGATACAAAGTCCGGCCCACGCCAGCTTCAGTAGTTTTTCGCCCAGAAAAATCCGCGCGATCAACGCCGTCCACATGGGTACGGTAGAAATAATCAGCGCCGTATTGCCTGACGTCGTTTTCGCAATCCCCACCAGAAACAGCAGCTGGTACAGGCCGGAAACCACAATCGCGTAGATCACAATTTGACGTTTGGTGAGTCCTGGTTGGGGCAGTATGCCAGCCCGGCGTTCGCGTACGGCAAAGCCGGCCAGGACGATTGCGGAAATCACAAGTCGTACCGCGTTGAACACGAAGACGTCGACCTGTTCCAGACCGATCTTCATGATCGGGATGTTGATTCCCCAGATCAATGCGACACCCAGCAGCGATATGTCCGGCCAAAACGAAGCAGGATTGGCTGGCTGTTGAGAATCAACAGTCCTCTGATTTGAGAGCGAAGACAATGTCGCGATCCGACAAAAGTAAGTGGCGGTCGTTTACAGCGTATTACGCTGACTCGTGGCCGCGTAGGACGCGTTTCGTCCTACGTGAGCCGGCTCCCGCGAGCCAGAACCGTCCACAACAAAAGGTAAATTGCTCTAGTCTAGTTGTAGGCGAAGTCGTCGCAGATACGACCACGTGTAGGCGTGAAATTTTCTGCGAATCCCACGAGATCCTGCAAACCAGCGACACCAGCAGTCTCACATGGGTTCAGATTGACGTCAATCTTCCGCACGGAGATCGCGTGGCTGCGATTTACATTGCGGGCCCGATCGCCGGACTCTGCCGGGAGGGCGAGTGCAGCCCTTGCGGTTTCGTGCTGGTCTATTTTGCGGCGATGCGAACCGCGTCAGTCTCCGGAAACACGGGTTCCTGGTGTCGGATCGTGGCGATGCGTCCTTCTGCCAGGCGGACAATACGATGTGCCTGGTTCGCGATGGCTTCGTCGTGTGTCACCATCACAATCGTTAGTTGATTTTCTGAGTTCAACCGCTTCAGCGTCTCCATGATTTCGCTGCCGGTCGACGCATCGAGATTTCCCGTTGGTTCGTCAGCCAGCAGGATTTCCGGTTTGCCAATCAACGCTCGCGCGATGGCTCCACGCTGCATTTCCCCGCCCGACAATTCTGACGGGCGATGTTTGACGCGATGTTCCAGCCCGACTTGTGTCAGCAGTTCCATCGCCTGATCACGGACTTCCTTTCGCTTCGTGAAGTAGCTGAAAAACGAATGCCGAATCATCAACGGCATCATCACGTTTTCGAGCAGTGTTAATTCCGGTAACAGATGATAGAACTGAAAAATGAAACCGAAGACATGATTGCGCAGCTGGTCTCGCGCGGCCTGGCTGAGGTTGTCGATCCGTTTGCCTTCCAGCAGCACTTCACCGATATCAGGCGAGTCGAGCAACCCCATCACATGCAGCAGCGTGCTTTTTCCCGAACCGCTTTGCCCCACTACGGAGATGAATTCGCCACGTTGAGCCGTCATGCCGGCTCCACGCAATACGGGAATTTTGTGTTCGCCTTTGGTGTACGACTTTTCGATCGCCTGTGCAGAAATCAACGGCGCGGTCATCTTCAGGATCTCCGCCGCAGACGGCGTGGCTGTGTTTGGTTGGTTCATGGATTCGCTACCATTGTCTGTCGCAAAGGAGTCACGCAGAAGCAGGATGAGATTTCAGAGTTCGAATTTCAGACGAAAAACTATTCGTACCGCAGAGCTCGCACAGGATGCAGCCGCGACGCCCGACGAGCGGGCAGAACGCTGGCCAGCACAGCAATTCCGATTGCCCCCATCGCGACCCACATCACCATCATGGGGCTGATCATTGTTGGAATGGCATCAAAGTAGTAGATGTCTTTGTCGAAGACCTTCCGTCCTGTCAGCCAGCTCAAGCCAGTTTCGATCTGATTGATGTACTTCACAAACAGCAGGCCGATGCCGACTCCTGCTGCGCTGCCGACGATTCCCAGACCAATTCCGTACGACAGGAAGATGCTCATGATTCCGTTGGAACTGGCTCCGAGTGCTTTCAGGATGCCGATGTCCCGCGTCTTTTCGACAACGATCATGAAGAAGATGGCGAGGATGCCGAATCCGGCGACCGCGATAATCATAAACAGCAGCACGTTGAGAATCGCGGTTTCCACTTCAACGGCAGACAGCAGCAACATCTGCTTGGATTCCCATGTGTTGACGGAAACTAAACCAGGCGGAAACGCGGCTCGCAGTCGTCGCACAACTTCCTCAGCATTATTGTAGTCTTTCAGGCGAATCTGAATCGTCGTGATCGCACCTTCCATGCCACGAACTTTCTGCAGTTCCTCAATGTTCATCAGCACCAGACTGCTGTCATATTCGCTCATGCCACTGCGGAACGTATCGACGACGGTTGCGTTAAAACTGCTCGGTTCGGGAGGCGTTGAGCCGCGCACTGTGGTGATGAAAACGTCATCGCCCGCCGTCACCATGTTCTCGATCTGTCGCTCGCCGGTGTCCGGATCGACCCACTGATAGCTGGTGATCTGTTCGCCAAGAAACAGCAACGCGGCCGCTGGAGCCGCAGGGTCCGTGTTCGTCTGTCGTTCCATCGGTGCGTTGATGAAGTCGGGCAGACCATCATCACTGGCGATGGTTGTTTCTGGTGTGTCAAACTCCGGAGCTGGTACAGGAACAGCGGCATCGCCAGGCTCGTCGAAGACAGGGGCCGGGGGAGTGATATTTGTGTCGTAGTTCAAAGATCGCAGAGCATGCGACTTCATCTGCCGACGGTAAGCCATGGCTTCCGGAGTCAGTTCGAATGTGACCGGGTCTGTCGGAGACTTTAATATTTTGCCGTGTTTGTCGGGTTGGAAATTTCCCAGATAGTCCCGGAGGGGACCGACTTCTGCTTTGCCGTTGGGATCGATTCCGATCAGCTGGACCTGCATCTGAAATCGTTCGCCCGTGACGGCATCTACTACGCCGATCATTCCGGGAACTTCCACAGTCGGCGTCATCGCAGCGATGAATTCTCCGGCGGCGTCACGAACAATGTCTAGCTGCGCATCAGCGTCCTGCATGCCATTCATGCTTTTCGATTCGACGACAACGTCCGCCAGGAAGCCATGAATTCGGTCGCGCATTTCGTGCGTAAAACCCGCCATCACGCTGTTGACGACGATCATCGTTGCGACTCCCAGCATCACGCTGATGATGCTCGCCAGCGCGATGTAACGCGTCCGTAGATATCGCAAACACAACAGTAACTTGTACATGCGGCACTCCTTTGCCTTGCCTTCAACAGGCGATTTCCGCTGTGGTGGACGATTGTGGTGTGACCATCAACCGTGTCCGTGCCGTGTTTGGCGGGCGGCCCACAATTGCGTTCTGTCCCTGAATTCGCTGTTCATTTCGAATGACTCCTCCCGCAAGTCGTCGTTCGAGCCGGAAAGTGTGGCAGATTCTGCAGAACGCAGCAATGGGAAGTCGGAATTGCCGCTTTTTATGGGGCGAAGACGATTTTGGACGACCTGACGACTGCCGAAAAATGACGTCGGACCATGAGTTTTCAACGCATGCAGGAATGGAATCTGTAAATCGTAGATTTGAGATCGTTGATTCGTTATCACGGGCGACTTGCAGGTAGACTCCTTTTCATTGGGCACCACAGAAGTTTTTCCATGACATCAAATATTTTCTCGGGCTGCATTCCCGCTCTGATGACCCCCTGCCACGCCGACCGCACGCCGAATTTTCCGGCGTTGGTGCGAAAGGGAAAAGAGCTAATGGCGGCGGGGATGAATGCGGTCGTGTACTGCGGATCCATGGGCGACTGGCCTTTGCTGACAGACGAGCAGCGTCAGGACGGCGTCAAACAGCTGGTGGATGCTGGCGTGCGAGTCATTGTGGGCACGGGTGCTCAGAATTCAAAGATCGCGGCTGACCACGCGGCTCACGCAAAAGCCGTGGGAGCTCACGGGCTGATGGTGATTCCCCGCGTCCTTTCGCGAGGGACTTCGCCGGCCGCTCAACGACATCACTTTGCGGCCATTCTGAAAGCTGGTCAGAATTTGCCAGCGGTGATTTACAACAGCCCATACTACGGTTTCGAAACCAAAGCGGATCTGTTCTTTGATCTGCGACGCGAGTTTCCATCTCTGGTCGGGTTCAAAGAATTTGGCGGAGCGGCTTCGCTAAGCTACGCGGCAGAACACATTACGTCCGCCGATGATGACGTTGTGCTGATGGCTGGTGTTGATACGCAGGTGTTTCATGGCTTCGTGCATTGTGGAGCTGTCGGTGCGATCACCGGAATCGGAAACTGCCTGCCAACCCAGGTGCTGCATCTGGTTTCGTTGTGCGAACAGGCGGCCGGTGGTGATGTCGAAGCACGCCGCCTGGCGAAGGAACTTGATGATGCGTTAATCGTGCTGTCAACGTATGACGAAGGTCCGGACCTTGTGCTGTTTTACAAGTATCTTCTGGTATTGCTGGGCGACGATGATTTCCGACTGCACTTTAATGAAACCGATCAGCTCAGCCCAAGCCAGACCGGATTTGTCGAGGCTCAGCTGAAACAGTTTCTGGACTGGTGGGAAGGTTGGACGGGCAAGAGTTACGGAATTTGAAACGCAAGGGCGCCGGGTCGCAGCGAACGAATCATGGAGACGCATGTAGCCACCCTTTGCGTCCTCGCGACTTTGCCTTGAGCCCAACACTTATCGTGTCGGATCCCAAACCGGATCGATCATTTGGCCGTTCATTGCTTCCCAAAGCTTCACCAGTTCGTCGCGGCGGTCCGGCTGTGTGGCCGCCAGGTCTTTGGTTTCGCTGAGGTCTGCGTTCAGATCATAGACCTGCCATTCAGCCCCCTGACTACGATCAGGGTTTCGCAGCAGTTTCCAGTCACCATGCCGTAGCGCTGCCTTATTGCCGGTTCTCCAGAACAAAGTCTGATGTGGTTGTTCGGTAGTTTGCCCCTTCAAAAACGGCAGCAGATCGACGCCATCGAGGACCGTTTTTCGCGGTGCCGCAGCACCGGCGAGTTTTACAGCCGTAGCGTACATGTCGAGCGAAATCACAGGAGCGTCACAGGTTTTCGCGGGCGGAATGCGTCCCGGAAACTTCGCCATAAATGGAATGCGGATACCGCCTTCGTACATCGTGCCTTTCTCACCTCGCAACGGAAGATTGCTGCTGGTGAGTTCCCGAGTCGGGCCGCCGTTGTCGCTGAGAAAGAACACTAACGTGTCGTTCTCAAGGTCGCGCTTTTTCAATGTGGCCAGAACTTCTCCGACGCTGTCGTCCAGGTTGTTCAGCATTGCCGCAAAGATGCGTCGATGAATGTCCTCGACGTCAGCGAACTTCTGCATGTACTTTTCCGCTCCCTGAAGCGGACTGTGCACTGCGTTGTAAGCCAGGTACAGAAAGAACGGGCGATCGGCATTGCGGTTGATAAAGCTGACAGCTTCTCTGGTTATTGCGTCGGTTAGATACTCCTTTTCGTCAACCGGTTGACCCCCGCGATAGATCGGATTGTCGGCGTCATAGTCTGGTTCATCGCCGCCCATATGAGTCGAATAAATCATGCGACCATCGCTGCTGATCCAGCGGCCCTTTGTGTTACCCGGTAACGAACGTCGCCGCAGCATCGTCGAAACTCCATCGTATGGTGGCGGCACAAAGTAGTGGCCTTCATGCAGGAAACCGAAGAACTCATCGAATCCGCGGCGGTAAGGGTGATACTTTGCTGTGCCTCCAAGATGCCATTTTCCGATGAGTCCAGTGGTGTACCCCACACTGTGCAGAGCATCAGCCAGAGTTTTTTCTTTGACTGGCAGACCGGCATTCGGATCTTCATTTTTGGCGCCGATCGGATTGAATTCGTAACCAAAGCGAGTCTGATATCGTCCGGTCAGCAGTCCTGCGCGCGACGCGCTGCAGAAGGCGGCTGTGACGTAGCCATTCGTAAAGCGGACGCCGGCGGCAGCGATGGAATCAATGTGGGGCGTGGGGATCTGGGCGTTGCCCTGGCAGCCGAGTTCACCGTAGCCCAGATCATCGGCCAGCAGAATGACGATGTTTGGCTGATCAGCGGCCTGTGACTTCGAGACAACAGCGTCCGCAGAAATCGCAACGACAATAATCAGGCACAGCAGGATTTGATTTCGAATCATATGCGTTGCTCCTACAGCGTATTACGCTGAGTTGTGGCCGCGGGGCACGCGTTTCGATAGAAGACAGCCTGCTCCCGCGAGCGAATGCCGTTCACGACAATAAGTAAACTGTTCTAATACGGAAGGGCCCGCAACCCATTCGAGCCGCCGCTCGAAATTCTCAAAAGATGCATGCATCATTCCGGGTTTTGTTCGTGGAAATTCTGCCTGCGTGCGTCGGTATCCTTGACGATAATCCGTCAACCGCCGAAAGGACGTGGCGACTTCGGCCCGTTGTTTCAGTATGATGCTGCATCTTCGCTGCTACCAAAAAAAAACAAACCCAATTGGGAGTCTGTCTTGCGTCAAATCGTGAATTGCCTGTTGTTGTTATCGGTTTGCTCTGTCGCGATGGCAGAAGACTGGAGACTGGTGTGGCAGGACGAATTCGACGGTACGTCGCTGAACGTCCAGAAATGGGAAATCGAAGTCAACGCGTTTGGCGGTGGCAATCACGAACTGCAGATCTACACGGACCGCAACGAAAACGTGCGTGTTGAGAACGGGCATCTGGTCCTGGCAGCACACAAGGGAAAGTACGGCATCGCCGGCACAGAGCGTGACTTTTCGTCCGGGCGCATTCGCTCAAAACGCCGCGGCGACTGGAAGTATGGAAAAATGGAAATCCGTGCCAAACTTCCTCAGGGACAAGGTATCTGGCCTGCTATCTGGATGCTGCCGACGGACGACACCTATGGCGTGTGGGCTTCCAGCGGTGAAATCGACATCATGGAATTCAAAGGCCAGGAACCCGATACGATCTGGGGCACGCTGCACTATGGTCAGAAATGGCCTGACAACATGCACACTGGTGAGACGTTCAAATTGGCCAACGGAAACTTCAGCGACGACTTTCACACGTATGCCGTCGAATGGGAAGAGGGTGTAATTCGCTGGTACGTCGACGGCAAGTTGTGGCAGACTCAGACAAAATGGTCTACGCCGAACGGTGAATTTCCCGCACCGTTTGATCAACGATTCCACATGGTATTGAATGTGTCTGTGGGCGGTGAATTCCTTGGCAACCCTGACGACTCAACTGTCTTCCCGGCAAAGATGCTGGTGGACTATGTTCGTGTGTATCAGAGGTAAGCATTCGCTTATCTGTTTTCGAACATAACAACCTGCGAATTGCGCTTGCCTTACACACTGGGCTGTCATTGATATGTGCGTTTACTTGTGGGCGGGTGCTTAAGCCAACGTCACTGAGCGATGTTTACGCGTTCCTCGCCAATGACATTCTGCCGCGCCGGCGCCACGCGATGAATCCGCCGCCCAAAAAAAGGGGGCTGCGGTCTCTTATCTGTGTCCTGAAGCAAGCTGATTGCTTCGTCCGTTCTCTTACCGGCCGCTGTGTCGGAAAATAAACGGGGCGGTCTCTTGAGCGGAGAGTGTGCTCGAGGCTCAAACGAACTGCGGATTGAGTAGTCAAGGACTTGCTGCCGTATGGACTTCCTCTCCTCACACAGCGTCGATTTGACTCGACTTCTGATTCGCTTTTCGAATTGTTCAGGTGAGAGCGCCAGTGCTGAGGACGAGCTATCGGCCAGTCAGCCGACACTGCGAGGTCATCAGCCTTCCCGGGAACGCGAGCCACTGGCTGCTGAAATTCCAGGCTTCTGCAGGGGACCATTTTAATGAGCTCCGGCCCCCCTTTTCGTCCCCGGAGCAAACGGCGAGTTCCTCGGAACGTCTTCAGCAAACATTGACTGTATCGTGTCAAACGCAGTTGAGATCGGCTGAACAATTCTCGCTGGGACGACGAACCGTTGATCGGTCGCCCACGGAATTCGAAAGCCTTCAAGCGGTGGATCTGCAAGGCGACTCGGCAGGTCTGGTGTGTCCGCTGAATCAGACAGTGGAAGGATCTGCAGATGCGGCAGATTCATTGTCAGGCAATGCAGTGCTCCACCGCATTCGATAATGGCTCGGCAATCAATCGTCTGAATATGCCAGCCCGGCAGCAATGCCCGATAGGTTCGGATCGCGTCGAGCTCTCCATCATGATCCTTGTCACCGTAGCCTGGCACCAGAAGAGTGCGATTCGCGTACACAACGTTTGTCCAGGTGGGAAACACGTCCGATACCAAATTCGTCCGCCGTGGCATGGGAATTCGGACAACTCGCAATGGCCCGCGACTGGTCGGCACTCCTGCCAGCAGTGCCGCATTTCGATCCAGCACGGCTGCGTTCTCCGGGTCGTCATCTGTGGAGTAACTACCAACGACGACGGTATCGACGCCGGTAAATGTGGCGAACATGTCCACGTGGCTCGTCCCTTCGCCGATGAGTGGTTCCAGGAAGACAAGATTGTGA
>CALFOL010000273.1 GCA_937919915.1 uncultured Planctomycetaceae bacterium | reverse complement strand
TGCGTTACTGGATTGCGACCCGCCATCAAAAGAGCTGACGGCGCGAGCCGCGAACGACTGCACTTTCACGACAACGGGCCCGACGCTGGTAGCGCGTTCAGCTCACAAATCTGCTCGGAATACCCCATGCCTCGAACCGCACGCACTCTCTTCATCACCGTTGCCACATGCTATGCCGCCGCTGCGTTATGTGACGAAACAAACCTGCCCGTGCAACCGCACCCGGACGCCATCCCGAACACTCACGCGCCGGGAGAAGTCGACAAGCCGGAACTGGTACCGTTCATCGTGCGCGATGCGCGGAAGCTGCCGGGCATCGTGGTGGATGAAGCAGATGCTGTGCTGATCGGAAAATGGCAGTACTCAACCCACACGCCGCCCTATGTTGGGCTCGGCTATCTGCACGACCGGAATTCCAACAAGGGGGAATGCTCGGTCACCTACGAACCAGACCTGCCAGTGGCCGGAATGTACGAAGTCCGCATGTCGCACTGCTACAACATTCGTCGTTCAACAAACACGCCAGTCGTCATCCATCACGCAGATGGCGAAACAACGATTCGTATCAATCAGCAGGATGTTCCCAAACACGATCGACTGTTCCGCACGCTCGGGACTTTTCGATTCGTGGCAGGCAAACAGGGATTCGTACGAATCGAAACCAACGGCACCGATGGCAAATATGTCATCGCGGATGCCGTCCAATTCCTGCCAGTCACGAAATCAGCGGTCAACTGAAACCGCTTCGGCATAGGCAAGCTCACCTGTGCGGCCATCGTAATATTGAAAAATGATTTGTGGATGCGGATACGCAACCCAGCGTTTTCCGCCCAGCTTCTGCGGCATATTGAACACGTTGTTCACCTGCACAACACAGTAGTAGGGATACAGACGCTCCAGTCGCGGCAGATCGGGCAGCACATAGCTGCTCCAGCGGATATCGCATTCTCGCGGGCCGAATTTGAACTTCCCTGTGGCCGGACGATCGCTTTCGTCCAGCTTCGGCACGTGGT
Source organism: uncultured Planctomycetaceae bacterium (assembly GCA_937919915.1). Classification (GTDB taxonomy): domain Bacteria; phylum Planctomycetota; class Planctomycetia; order Planctomycetales; family Planctomycetaceae; genus Fuerstiella. The sequence goes on along the minus strand of CALFOL010000273.1, from coordinate 20,718 downwards.
TCACGCTGTTGTGAGGACCACAGCAGAATTCCCACACGTTGTCAGTAACCTTGATGGCGAAACTGTTATGCAAATCGCCCGTCATGACGAACACTTTCTTGCCCAGCTTATCCCACTCTTTGATCAGCATTTCCCGTTCGTCGAAAAAACCCGTCCAGGCTTCCTCCTTATTTTCCGCATCCACTTCGAAACCGCCAGCTCCACTGTGAGGAATCATGAATGGCACTGTGGAAACGACGAAGAAGAAATCCGCGTCGCTTTCTTTCATCGACTTCAACAACCATTCGCGCTGTGGCTTGCCGAGCATCGACACACCCGGTTTATCGCGTTCGCGAACATCGTGCATGTCTCGATCGCCCCGAGTATCCAGCAGATAGAACTCACAGTTCGATGACCGAAATTTTCCATAGCTACGACGGCCAATCGAATAACTGAGATTCCTGTCATCAACCTTAGCGGGCATGTGCACACGCAGGGTGTGTTCGTCGACAACTTCCGTAATGTCGTAAACGTAAGAGTTCTTGTTGCCGTCATCGTTGTCATAGCGAATGTCATTGACGCCGGCTTCTGCTGTTCCCCAATGCACATGCAGGTTCAACATTTCCTTCAGCGGCAGCTTCGAAAAATCAGAATCAGGATCGACCAGTAGATCACTACCGGCTTTCATCGTGGCTTTGCCGAAGTGAATCGGATGTTTGTGCTCCATCGGATTCGCCCAGCCCAGATAGTCGTGCCAGGCGTAGGTCCCGATGTCTCGAAAGACGGTTCGGCGGTGACGTTTGCCTGTCTCGGCCGAGCCCCAGATGTCATTGACCAGTTCATGATCATCGAATGTAAAGTAGCTCGGAACATGGCGATGCCACTTCGCCAGTTCAACGCCGCGGCTCAAATACAGCTTGTAGTTTTCCCACACGCCAACAACCGTCGGCATGACTTCCACTGACAGCGGAAACTGTTTCAGCCCTTGAGTCAACCGCCAGGCTTCCGGCGGGTATTCTCGCAATTCTTCGTACAGCCAGTCTCCATTCATGATGTGGAAATTGACTTTATCGGCCCAGTCTTTGTTCAGATGCTCATAGGTGGTTGCTCGATGACCGTTGCCGTGGATCGGATTTTGATTGGCACACGACCCAATCTGAAAACGGAAGTTATACAGGCCCTTCGGATTGTATTCGGCGTTCTGAGTTTCGCTTGCTTCGGGCAGCGTGCGAAAGCTACCGGGTAATCCATGCGGTCGGTCGTTGATAAAGATGTGGTAATAGTACTTTGTGTCAGATTTCAGATCGGCCAGCTGTGCAACGCCCGTATTATCGTGTTCAATTGCGGTATTGGCAGGCTCGCTGACGATTTCCAAAGCATCAGCGCTAATTCCGTAGTGCACGACGAATTTGTCTGCGTCTGACGTTCGCCCCCAGACACGCACTGAGCTGGAGGTCACCTGGCCCAGCATGGGACCGTGAGTCAACCGAACAGGATCACGCTCAGCCCGAGCAGCTGGCAGGTGCGTACAAAACAGAGCGGCCACAAGACTAAGTATTGCGACAAAGCGAGTGGACGCGGGGCGAAGATCGGGCATGGAATCGTTTTCGTGCTGGTTAAACCGAATCAGAGGTTAGCCTGTTGCAGGCACCCCATGTTTACCAGAACACTCTGTGAATCTCAAACCGGACGCCGCAGAGGGAGTTTCTGTGTGTGGCAAAGTAGCCGTCACTGTCCCAGCGCGATGAACTTCGCGGAACGGCATCACTGACAACTCGTTGCTGCCGCCGTGATATCGAGTCTCTGAGACGCCGTCAGTCCGCGGGCAGCAGGCCGGAATCAGTCAGAGATTGGGATTTCGGTTGCACCAGCGGAATGTCCTCGGAACTCTCGAGCACAATTCCCGGTATGTCAGAAGACAGGTCGGTAGGATCAGGAAACATGATACCGCCAGCGGACAGCTGCGGATCCGGACCGATATGCACCTTGTAGACCGCACCCGAAAACGAAATCTGGTCGCCTGGAAGCAACGCGCCACGTAACACCCGCTGCCCGTTGACTCGCGTGCCGTTGGTGCTACCCAGATCTCGCATGTAAATCAGGCCATCAGTCTTTACCAGTATGCAGTGCAGTTTAGAGACACTGTGGTGATCAACTGCCAGGTCACACAGGCGCGAGCTTCTTCCGACGACCGTAATCGGCTTCGTCAGGGTGATGGGAGCACCACCGTTCATTGGTATGAGTTGCGCTAACATAGATGACTGAAATGGAACGGTACACGTGGCGGCCAACAGACGCGGATCAGGAGGGCCCGTTAGAGTCTGACTCAAAATGATGCGCACGTTGCACATCATCTGCAAATTCCGATCGGTGACTCGAATGGACTGCGGGCCTCCCGTGTTAGTAACAGTCTCGGGAGAATTGGCTTTGAAAGTCAAGGTTCTCCTTTGGTGGAACACAGTTTGCCGTGAATTCGCGAGTGCGTACGCGATTTACGGGGCTCCCAGTTGCGCCAATCGTTAGTTTGAGCGCATCAGTTGCGATCCGCATGAATTTGTGACTCCCTGTGCCACAACAGAATGATTGCTTTCGCCGCAAAAACTGAGTGATTGTTGTTTCACTTTGCTGCGTGTGGCAGAATGGGGCGGTTACCATGAATTCGACTCCAGGACTTTGCATTCGATGACCACTCGGACGATAGGACCATTCCAACTGGACCGCCAAATTGGCGTCGGAGGCATGGGCGTGGTCTATTCGGCAATCTACCCGCAGAACGGAAAAACGGTCGCCGTCAAATTACTTGCTCCGGGCTTGGTGTCGGACCGCAAAGTATTGAAACGCTTTGAGCGGGAAATGGAAATTCTGAAGCGATTAAACCATCCAAACATCGTCAAATACTACGGCGGAGGAACGGATGGGGACCAGCGTTACTACGTCATGGAGTACATCGATGGCGGCTCGCTGTTGGATGTTCTAAAGCTGCGCGACCGGCTGACATGGGACAAAGCGATTCAGATTGGGCGACAGGTAGCCTCAGCACTGGAACACGCGCACAACGCTGGCATCATTCATCGCGACTTAAAACCTGCAAACCTGTTTCTCACAAAGAAAGGTCGCCTAAAACTGGGCGACTTCGGCATCGCTCGAGACACGGAGGCGACTGCGCTGACCGCCGCCGGAAAAACTGTCGGCACTTATGCCTACATGGCTCCGGAACAGATTCAGGCGGGGCCGGCGATTTCGCGGAAGACCGATTTGTATGCTCTGGGTTGTTTGCTGTACGAAGTGATCGTCGGAGAAACGCCATTCCAGTCGGAGAATCCGATGGACATGTTGATGCAGCATCTGAAGGACGATCCCTACAACATTCGTGACAAGGTACCGGAGTGCCCACTGGCTCTGGACACACTTGTCGACGAGCTGCTGGCGAAAGACCCTGACGACCGGCCGTACGATTCGTTGGCAGTACACACTCGTTTGGGAGAAATTCGGGATCAGATGTTGGTCGAAGAAAACTCGACGATGGTCAACACAGTCATCGGCCAGCAGATTTCTGAGAAGTCCTCTAAAACAGCTAAGGCTGAGGGAGCGGAAGTCACCAATAAACCAAAGAAAAGAAAGAAAAAAAAGAAGTCGAACGAATCGGTCCCCTTTCACGAGCGGACGTGGTTTTTGGCAACATGCCTGTTGGTGCTGGTGGGCGCCACAGCCTGGATGATGAGTCGCGGTGAAGACTGGTACAGGAATCACTGGCAGGACGGCATGGCTGGTGACAGCTATGCTCAACGCGAGGCTCGTGACCACGCCACGAAGTATCTCGGCAAGTGGAGCGATGGGGAATACACTGACGAGGCACGCAAAGTGGTGGATGAAGTCAATGCACGCAGCCTGGAAGAGCAGCTTCGGTCGCTGGCCAAACGTCCCCGTGCCGATGTGTCGCCGTTTCGGCAACAGTGTGCTGAAGTGGTCAAACAGGAAACGGACGAAGGTCTGTTTTACACGTTTGAATGGGACGAAGCGGCTGAACAACCGCTTAAGGCAAACCCCTTGCGCGTGATGCAGAGGTGGAAAGCTCTGATCGACAAATCCGAAGAGATGGATCAGTCCGGTTCGACTGCTGAAGAGAAAAACGAAATTCGCTGGTTGACCCGCGTTTGCGAAAAACACCACGATTCTTTTCGCAGAAAGCTGCTGCAGTCACCGTCCGCAGAAGAGTACTTCCGCGAACGCATGTTGGCGGCAGAAGAGCTGGCAGAGAAATCTGCCCCTGAGGCTAAGGAAATCTGGCGATACGCTTTGAAGGAGTTTGGGCAGGTCGACCAGCTAAAGGAATTCAGCAACTATGTCTCGCAACGCCTTGACCGGAAGCCCGCTGATATTCCCGAAGGAAAGCAATCCGAAAGCCAACCGGACACTGATCCTGTTGTGGACGAAGAAGTCGCGGAATCAGCACCGTAATGTATCGGCGGGGAAACTTTAACAAGGCAACAGCTCCCGTTGACCGACATCTGTTGTCTGCATAAAGTTCCGGCACTGTCCGTGGTCCGGGCAATCTCCGTTCTCCGTTCAGGCAACATCTGCAATGTCACAGTCGACTTCCCCTAACGAAATTGAGGTTCGGGCGGCGGTACGCAGTGACCTCCCTGCGCTGGGACGTTTCATTACTCAATTTGTTGAACAGAACCGCCTGCTGCCGCGAACGAAGAACGAACTGAAAGAACTGATTCCGTTCGGCTTTGTCGCCTGTCAGGACGGCAAGTTGCTGGGATTCGCAGCGCTCGAAATCTATTCGTCAAAGCTGGCAGAAATCCGCAGTCTGGCGGTCGCCCCGGAAGTGCAGGGGCGTGGTGTGGGAAAACGCCTGGTCAGGAAATGCGTCGAACTGGCTGAAAGCCGCAACGTGCTGGAGGTAATGGCCATTACATCAACAGATGAATTCTTCCGGGCCTGCGGGTTCGACTTCACACTGCCTGGCGAGAAAAAAGCGTTGTTCATTCAGACCAGAGATGAAGTCTGATACGTGCGAACGAAGCACGACACGCAATACAAGCTGGGCTCGCCAGCGAGTGATTCGAACGAATTTTCAGCACTCACTGACGCGTCGTGCTTATATGCAACATCCCGCGAAACACCTGCGGAGAGTTGTTACGCTGCCTTCTGAATCTTCCGCTGATCGGCAGTTTTTGCAGACGACTGACCGTCCCAGATCGGTGCCAGAAAGGCGTAGTTGCAATACCGACACCTTAGAAACTGAGCGAAGATCAGTCGCAGATACCAACGATCTTTAGACTTACTGATCTTTAGATATTTCTCTGTTCGACAGTGTTTGCATTGCATGGCCCGGTCTCAGTAAGTTGCGTCAATGGTGATGTTCATCCGTAAACAGGTATTTCCTGCAGGTTGTCTTCGGCGCTGGCAGATACTGCGCGTTGGTCATTCAGGCCCTCGGGAGAATCCCCAGGGGAAAATACTGACTGAGCACACAATTGTCCCAGTCGCGCGGAAAAAACGGCCTCGCCGCGTCGTGAGGAACGGCAGCCAATGTGGACTTACCCCCATTCTTCACCTTGCGCCGATGGGTCCGAATAACCGGCGCAGATCGCTCAACCTTTCCCGATCACTGCATGGCATCGAGCCCCCTAAGTCTGCAAAATGAAGGTGGCTGACCTGCCTCCAAGTTGTCCGACAGGAAAACAAATGCTCTCACAAGAACTTTCTCAGGGTGCTGTGACAGTCATTCACCTGTCTCAGCACTTCGCAGGATTAAAAGATCAGGCGACTGCACTGGTGAATTCCGTCGAAGCTTCGACTCGAGGATTCTTTACACCGACCGAGGACGAACAAACGCGACACTTGCTGGTCAGTTACTGGCAGTCTCGGAATGCGTTGTTCGAAGTGGTGTCTTCGTTTCATCAGGTGGATCGGTTTGAGCCACAGCAGCGACCGACTGCGTTGCTGATCGCCTATGCCGGAGCATTGGCGCTGGTCGACGTGGCAAGATTCCTGCGAGAACACGTTCATCATCGATCCGTTGTGCGTGCCAAACTTAATGAGCCGGAACCGTACTTCGGAATTCCGGAAGGCACTTATGACCTGGTTCAAAAATCGCTGACAAGTCCCGTGCATGCCTGGCACCTGTACCACGCCGCCGCCTATGTTGCAGAAAATCGAGAACAGCTGCAGACGGTGGCCGGGAATGAATCTGACTTGGTGGCTCTATTTGAGATCGTTGATGGTCTGCAACATCGCATGGATGTTTCCGTCGATCGGTTTATCCTGGCAAGAACACGCAGCAGAACTCGTGAGTTGCGCACAGGAATCGGACGCAATCTGCTGGGCCGCGCGCTGTATGGATTGCAAAAGTGTGTCTCACGACTGATTTCCGATCGCTATGTCAAAGCGGATCACATTCCCGGACTGCCTGCAGCCGTGGAAGCGGAAATCGAGCAGCAATTGCAACCCGGTGATGTCATTGTCGTCCGCAAAGAACACGCGTTTACAAATTACTTTCTGCCAGGCTACTGGCCTCACGCAGCGCTGTACATTGGTTCGTTGACGGAGCTGCGTGGCATGCAGCTCGACAGTCACGAAAACGTCAGCCCGAGGTGGGATCAACTCGAGTCCGTGGATCTGGATCGACCAAACCGCGTGCTGGAAGCGATGAAAGACGGTGTCCGTGTTCGATCGCTGGCGTGTCCGTTCAAAAGCGATGCGATTGCCATCCTGCGACCTCAGCTGTCTCGCGAACACATCGCAGAAGCGATCGGACGCGGATTTTTTCATGTCGACAAACCGTACGACTTCGACTTCGACTTCGCTCGTTCTGACCGCATGGTGTGTACCGAGGTGGTCTATCGATCGTTTGAGGGTATTGGCGGAATCAGTTTCGAACTCACTCGCCGGGCGGGACGTTTGACACTGTCCGCAGAAGACCTGCTCCAAAAATCGATGGTTCGGAATGGCTTCACAACGCTGTCCGTTTTTTGCCCCGCAATATCAGATAAGATCCATTATGGGGCGGATGCTGACGGGATTTTGACCCAGACCGTTGGGAAAAAGTTCGTCCGATGAAACTCGCCCGGTTGGCAAAGTTGTTCCAGCGGCGAATAATGGTGGTGTAGCCACCTTGCATCGGCCAGTAACAACCAACGGTGTTGACATCAGTTTCGCTTCCCGATACTTTCTTTACAAACACAAGTATCTATTTCACCTGCGTTTCCCCAGCCTTTTTGCCGAGTTCCCGCCATGCTGCTTCGCTCTGCTGTGTTTATTTTGGCAGCCTTCGCCTGCTGTTTCACTGGCCAGGCCCAGGATCCGCCAGACGTTGCAGCAGACCAGGTGAAGTTCTTCGATCGCGAAGTGCTACCGCTGTTGAAACAAAACTGCCTCAAATGTCATGCTGGCGAATCGCCCAAAGGTGGCCTGCTGCTGACAAGCCGCGCGGCGATACTCAAAGGCGGCGAATCAGGCACAGCGGTCGACCTGAACGATATCACTGGCAGCCTGTTGATTCAGGCGATCAACTACGACGGCTACGAAATGCCACCAACTGGCAAGATGTCGCCGCAACAGATTGCCGTGCTCACAAAATGGGTGGAGCTGAAACTGGCATGGCCGAAAGATCTGCATGAGATCGAATTTGAAGTCGAAGCCGGTCCGCCCCAGGTCAACGAAGAGTCGAAGAAGTTCTGGTCGTTTCAACCTGTCAAACAGCCTCAAGTGCCACGAGTTGCGAACACAGGCAACAACCCAATCGACGCTTTCATTCGGCGAGACCTGGCCGAAGCGGGGCTGCAACCTTCGCCAGCGGCGAAGGCTGCAGAGCTGGTCCGGCGGATGTATTATGACCTGTTGGGACTCCCTCCGGAACCGGCCGAGGTCGAAAAGTGGGCCGCCCGGATTTCTTCCGGCGCGGATGGCCTTAATCAGGCCGGCATTGCGGAGCTGACTAATGATTTATTGCAGTCACCACATTATGGAGAACAATGGGGCCGTCACTGGCTGGACCTTGTGCGATATGCCGAAACCAACAGCTATGAACGCGATGACGCCAAGCCGCACGTGTGGCGTTATCGCGACTACGTGGTGCAGGCGTTCAACGACGACAAGCCATACGATCAGTTTGTCGTTGAACAACTGGCGGGCGATGAAATTGCTGAACCGACAGCCGATTCGATCATCGCCACCGGCTATTACCGACTGGGCCGTTGGGACGACGAACCTGCCGATCCCAAGCTGGCGTTCTACGATGACATCGACGACATCATCGGAACAACCAGCCAGGCGTTTCTGGGCCTGACCGTCAACTGCGCACGATGCCACGATCATAAGATCGACCCCATCCCACAGCGCGACTACTACAGCATGGTTTCGTTCTTTAAGAACGTGCGTCGCTATGGGCAACGTGGTAACGACTCTGTAATCGACGCTTCTGTCGGAGAGATCGACCGGCCAGCCGATCCCGACGTGTACAAAGCGGCGTTAACCAGCTACGAAAACGACACCAAAGATGCAGAAAAACATCTAAATCGCATCGAAAAGCTGATCTGGGATGACCTGCAGGATGTCGAGAAAGAAGAGTTCAAGTACGACATGAATCGCGTGCCAATCGTCGCCAAACGCAAGGGCGGAATCCTGGATGAACGGCAGGTGAATCAGTACAAGAAGCAGTTCGACCGTTTGAAAAGCCTGGAGGCCAACAAGCCGAAGGGTCTGGCGGCGGCTCTGTGTGTGAAGGAAGACATTAGCAACATAGAGCCCACGTTTATCCTGACACGAGGCAACCCGCACGCGGAAGCTGACGAAGTTCAACCAGCATTTCCTTCCGTGCTGTCGCCACCTGCCGCCATCATTCCAGAAATTCCCGAAGGCGCAAAATCGTCGGGGCGACGCAAAGTACTAGCCGACTGGATCGCCAGCCCCGCAAATCCACTGACAGCCCGAGTCATGGTGAACCGCATTTGGCAGTTTCATTTTGGCCGCGGCATCGTGCAATCGTCCAGCGACTTTGGCTTTCAGGGCACTCCCCCAACTCACCCGGAATTGCTGGACTGGCTGGCTGCGAAATTTGTAGAATCCGGCTGGTCAGTGAAAGCCATGCACCGTCTCATCATGTCGTCTGCGACGTATCAAATGTCGTCTCGGCCGAATGAAAAAGCTTACGCCGTCGACGCCGTCAACAAGTACTTCTGGCGGTTTGATATGCGACGACTTTCGGCTGAGGAAGTTCGAGACTCAATTCTGTGGGCCAATGGCAGTCTGAACACAGACAAGATGTTTGGCCCCAGTATCTACACGGATATTCCGGATGCGGTGAAGGCCGGACAGTCTCGACCAGGTTCCGGCTGGGGCAATTCGTCACCCGAAGACAAAGTGCGACGCAGTATCTATATCCATGTGAAACGCTCCCTGCTGGACCCGCTGCTGGAGAGCTTCGACTTCGCCGATACAGACCAATCCTGCCCCGTGCGATTTGTCACCGTCCAGCCAACTCAGGCGCTGGGCATGATCAACAGTGAGTTCATGCAGCAGCAGGCCGACGTGTTTGCTAAGTATGTTCGCCAGTCAGCGGATACAGCAGAGAAACAGGTTCACACGGCACTCTCACGCGTCATGCAGCGAACTCCTTCCGCGGAAGAGGTTGCTCATGGTTTGGAATTGATGGAGTCGTTGAAGACAGAACACAGGATGAATGATGACCAGACACTGAAGTACTTTTGTCTGCTGGCGTTGAACTTGAATGAGTTTATGTATCTGGATTAGCGATCTGTTTTGATAGATCCCACCCCGTGCTGGACCGTGTGTCGGCTCAGCACGTCAACCGTGACCTACCACTGGAATACACAATGACACAACCCAACTTCTGCGGACGAACTCGTCGCGAAATGTTATGGCAGGCGGGATCGGGATTCACCGGCCTGGCTTTGACGGCCATGATGGACAAAGACGGCTTCTTCAACAATCAAGCCGTTGCCGCTGATGGCGAAACTCAGTGGTCCAACCCACTGGCATCGAAGGAACCACACTTCGCACCTAAAGCGAAGAACGTGATTTTCTTTTACTGCTACGGCGGCCCCAGCCACATTGACACGTTCGATTACAAGCCAACGATGTACGGCATGGACGGCAAAACGATCGACGTAAAAACGTTTGGTCGTGGCGGTCACAAAAATCAGGGACGCATCGTGGAACCACGATGGAAGTTCAATCAATACGGCGAATGCGGAAAATGGGTGAGTGATCTGTTTCCGAATGTCGCGACCTGCGTTGACGACATCGCGTTCCTGCATTCCATGACAGCGGATTCACCGATTCACGGTTCAGCCATGCTGATGATGAATTCCGGCCGAGTCCTCAGTGGCAACCCGTGCCTTGGCTCATGGGTCAACTACGGCCTGGGCACCGAGAATCAGGACCTGCCTGGCTTTGTCGTGATGCTGGATCCTCGTGGCGGCCCCATCAGCGGTTCCAAAAACTGGAGCAGCGGTTACATGCCAGCGACGTATCAGGCAACGGTCATGCGTTCGCAGGGCGATCCCATTCTGGACCTGTCGCCACCCGAAGCACTGGCGTCTGGCGGCCAGCGCAAGCTGCTGGACACACTGCGCAATTACAACACGGCGCATCAGGCACCGCGTCATGACAACAGCAATCTGGCGGCACGGATTGCGTCGTACGAGCTAGCGTATCGCATGCAGTCCGAAGCGCCGGAAGCTGTCGACATTGGTCAGGAAACCGCGGCGACTCAGGAATCGTACGGACTGAACGATCCGAAATGCTCAACGGTGGGTCGACAGTGCCTGCTGGCTCGTCGTCTTGTTGAACGAGGCGTGCGAATGGTTCAGATCTATTCCGGCGGAGCACACAACGACGATAACTGGGATGCTCACGGAGATCTTGAGATCAACCACAACCTGCACGCCGGTGAAACCGACAAGCCGCTGGCCGCACTGATTAAGGACCTCAAACAACGCGACATGTTGAAGGATACGCTGATTGTCTGGGGCGGCGAATTCGGTCGACAGCCAACGGCGGAGTACGCCAAAGGCAGCGGCCGCGACCACAACAGCTACGGATTCACCATGTGGATGGCCGGCGGCGGCATCAAAGGCGGAACCAGCGTCGGCACGACGGACGAAATCGGCAGCCGAGCGGTCGATGACAAATTCCATGTCAAACATCTGCACGCCACGATCCTGCACCAGATGGGGCTGGATCCAAACAAGCTGGCGTACTTCTTTGCTGGCCTGGACAACAAGCTGGTCGGTGTCGAGGGTGCTCAGCCGATCTGGCAAGTGGTTAGCTGATTCATCATATGATCGCTGCTGAAACGAATTGTCCTTGAACAATTGAGCCCCACACTGGAACATGGAGTCTGCAAGACTCTCTGGTTCAGGGTTGAGTTCATGGACGCAGTTCGGGCACCTGTCAAACCTCGATTCGTTTCGGCTTCCACCGGCGATGCTTTGACCCTGGAAGATTCCGTGCTGGAAGCCTTCCTGCACTTTCATACCGGAGTCATCGAAATCGCCGGTCCGGTCGGCGCCGGGAAGACTTTCGCATTGCGCCATCTGGCAGCCGTGCTTCCCGGTAATCTGGGAATCGAGTTCCGCGAACGAACTGATCCCGCAGCTTCGCTGCCCGACTATTGTGGAACAGTTGTTGAAGTCGAATTCGGCGCTGAAGCACTGCCTGGACGGATCGCTCGGTTTTATCTGGCTCCCTGGGGCTCAGACGAACTGATTGAGTATTCGCTGGCGTGCCATCCGCAATACTGCAACTCTGTGATCGGCCGTTTGCTCGCGTGTTCGGACCGTGACATGCTGGAAGGTTGCCCGGAACTATGCTCACTGGTGCTGGATCGGATGGCGTCTGATCCGACCTTAACGACTGTCGCAAGAGCGCTGCTGGCCGAAATCATTCGCCTGACGTTCGCCGACAACACGAACCTGCCATCTCCGCTGCAACTCTTCGACAAAGAGCATCCCTCAATCGATCAGAATGGAAAGCCCCTGTCGACGGAACTCAATCGATTGTTGCGACATGAATCGGTACGGCAGCTCGCGTTCGCGAAGCAGTGCTCGGACCAGTTGAACGCCGGTCAGAGAACGTCCATGCATGCGTTTAATCACAGCCGCAATACGTCACGACGTTCAAGTCTGATCGAGCTCACCGTACCTCTGGTGAGCTCCCGCGGAGTGAATTGCATCAGAAAATCTCTGAAGATGTTCCGGGATGCAGAGATTCATTCTGTGCTGGCAACGTTGATGTTCCGGCTTGACCAGGACTGGTGACCGGACATCCGAAAACGGCCCGTATTGTCACGAGCCAGCTTTCCGCGAGCACAGTGGGCGAAAGTCGATTTGCGGCACTTCGAATTGTCCGGCGCTGACTTTCGCAACGCCTGTCTGGACAATGCATTATTGGTCGAAGCGGATCTGACTGTGGCAATCATGTCGCGGGCTTCCCTGCAACAAGCGAGACTCAGGAAGGTGCGGGCAACGAGCGCAGATTTTCAGGATGCAAACCTCAGTGAAGCATCGGGCAGCCGCGGACAGTTCGCAGGTGCCAACTTCACGCGAGTCAACGCCCGGGCGGCAACATTCGAACGCGCCGATTTTTCTGCAGCGGATCTGACAGATGCCGTATTTCAGAACAGCGTGCTGCGAAACATCATTCTGGACCAGGCGATTTTAACGGGCACGGATTTTTCGGGCGCTGATCTGACGGGTGCCAGCATCGTGATGGCCATGCTGGCAGATTCGATTCTGGACGACGCGATCTTCGAAGAAGCTGTGCTTTCCGAATCCAATTTGGAAGGCGTGCGAATGCCGGATGCCAGGTTTGCCGAGGCGTGTCTGACTCGAACGATTCTGACAGGCTCAATAATGGCGAATGCGGATTTCTCCGGAGCCCGGTTAACCGGAGCGTATCTCGCAGAAATCGACTGGCCAGGAGCGGACTTGCGGTCTGCTCACCTGGTCGGGGCGACCTTCCACATGGGCTCTTCGCGAAGCGGGCTCGTCAACAGCGACATCGCCTGCGAAGGCAGCCGCACGGGGTTCTATTCGAGCGACTTCGACGAGCACCTGTATCGTCGCCCGGAAGACATCCGATCCGCCAACTTGTGTGACTGCGATCTGCGGGGAGCAAACCTCGAAGGTGTGGACTTCTATCGCGTCGACCTTCGCGGTGCTCGGTTCGACGATCATCACCGTGCGCAACTGGTCGACACCGGCGCCTTTCTTGACTGATCCCCAGTCGTACAACATGATGAGGAACACAGAAGGTCGTGCAAACGCTCCGTGACTGGGGCTTCCAGCCGCAGTCTATTTACTGAACGACTGCGACTTGAAGCCCCAGTCACGAGCGAATTACCCTGCAACGCAAAGCTCCTGCAATGAACGTACTTCGAATCCTGGTTTTGATTCCACTGCTACTCTGTTCTTTGCACGCAGATGAACCCAAAAGCGAAGGCCCCCCCGAACAGACAATTGCTGCGCAGCGGCTACGGTTCATTAAATCGTCCGTCAAGGATTATCAGATGCTTGTCGGACCAAAGTTCGTCAGCAAGTTGACAGTCGTTCCTGAGCCACTGCTACGGTTCACAAATCCCGTCAGTGGTTTGCAGGATGGAGCGTTTCTGGTTTGGCAGTCGGAAACCGGTCGACCAATGGTGGGAGCCCAGGTCTTTCTGACCAACGAAGATTTGTGGATTCACGAATTTCAGTCACTGGCGACGGTACCGTTAAAAGTCACTCGAGACGAAACCAGTATCTGGGAACCAAACCGCGCGGGAGTGGAAGTCAAACTGGTTCCTGATGCTCCAGCGCCAGCTGCCAGACCCGTCCAGCGTCTGGTCCAGATGCGACAGATTGCAAATCGTTTTTCCGTCGCCGATGAATTCGAAGGCCGCAAGCAGACCGACAAACTCAGGCTAATGGCCAAACCGCTGGTTCGTTTTGGCGCAGACGGAACCGACACAATCGACGGAACGTTGTTTGTGCATGCTCACGGGACCGACCCCGAACTAATGATCGTGATCGAGGCGTTAAAAGTGAATGGTGAGTATCGCTGGCACTACTCATTGTCGCCAATGACCGGTTATGCGTTGGAAGCGATGCTGGACGACGAGCCCGTTTGGGAAGTGGCCTGGCGTCAACCGCCCTACGATTCCACAGAACCCTTCATGGCGCTCGTCCACAGCCGCGCGTTGTCTCTAAAATCGCTGTATCAGTTAGTGAAGTAGTCTTCGGCACTGTCGATTCGTTTAACGCCGGTCCTTCACCAAAGAGACACAGAATCCATTACGGTACGTCGCAGAAAGGGTTGCGCTGACAAACGAGCCACCACACGACCTGATTGAAGATCTCACCGAAACACAGTGCGCGGCTGTGACGGACTGGTGGGACGCTTATGCGCTGGCCACCAACTTGAATGGCTACAGAATCACGATTCTGACGTTAGAGCAGTTTACCAAATGTTGTGTAAGCGCGGGGCTCGTGGGGGTAGGCGTTTTGCTGTCAAAAACCTCTCGCCGCGGCCACAAGTCAGCGAAATTCGCTGTAGTATTCTGCGCCATCTGCATGGGAATCGGTTCCCATCTGCCTTCCCTGTCAACGTGGAATGTCGAGAGCACGCTGGGTGTCGCTAACGCCGCGGAAAAAGACGAGGTCGACGTCACCCTGATCGTTCGTGACGCTACTGACGGCACGCCCATCAAAGACTTCGTAGTGCTGGCCGGTTCAACGTCCGGTCTCTCAAATCCGTTTGAAAAAGAGCACAAGGTTGAAGTAGCCAACTGGCAGTCGCATACGACCCGCAAGGGTGCCAATGGAGAGCTGTTTTGGTCATTGGCAAGAGCGTGGGAACGCACTGCACTGCGTGTTGAAGCAAACGGCTATATTCCACACACGTTTTATGGGATCAAAAAAGATGACGGCGCTGTGGAACTGACATGCCAGCTGAAGAAGGATTCAGGGATTAACGGCAGTGTCCTTGCAGTGGACGGCAAGAACCCTGTGAAAGATGCTGTTGTTGCTTTGGGCATGGTTCGCCGAGATGTCGTCATCAAAGGCGCCGCACTTTCAATACTCCGATTGACTGAACCGGCCAGCGAACCCAGCCTTCGTGACTTATGGGACCGCCCGGTGATCGTTAACGTGGACGATCAGGGGCGCTTTACGCTGCCGACGGAACCAGATCCAACGGCCGTTGTGGTCGTCATTCACGAAGAGGGTGTGATTCATCTGCCATTTGCAGAATGGAAAAAGTCACCGAACGTCACGTTGCAGCCATGGGGACTGATTCATGGCCAAGTCCTCTGGGGCGATCGTCCGGGCAGCGAGGAACTTGTGACGCTGTCGGCGGATCGCGGTGACGGCTACGGTTACTATGGGATTCTTCGACAGTCCGACGAAATCAAAATGGACGAAAAGGGCAAGTTTGTCTTCCAGAAAGTCCTTCCCGGGCGGGTACAACTCTCGTGCCCGATCATTGTTCAACGCAAACAGCTCGGCAAGGTCAGCGTGAATATGAGGATCGATTCCACACACGTCGACGTCAAGGGATCACACACGTCAGCAATGATTGGCGGCAAAGGAGCAGCAATCACGGGTAAGCTAACCGGACTGGACAGTTATGAAGGCGTGACATTTCGCTGTCACCCCGACGCTCCAAGTATGCGAAATCCAGAAGGCTGGTCCGCGTGGATCAGTCTCAAAAACAGTCCGGAAGGAGCTCTATTCTTCCGAGACGGGGTGCAAGTAGAACAGGACGGAACGTTTCGAATCCCGACGGTTCTTCCCGGCTATTACCAGATCTTCTTCACGAAAGCCGACGAAAAGAGTCATCTGGCAACAGGGAGTTTTCGGGTCGAGTCGGAAGACCACAATGTGCCCGACTTGTTCTACGACATCGGCGAATTTCAGGTGCGACAGCCGAAACAGCCCTGACCCCGACAAAGTCCTCAGGGCACGACTTCATTTGCCAATCCCCAAATGGGGACCGCAAATCCAATGTCGAAGCACTTTCCGAATCGGAACCACGGAATTTTCAAACATTGCTGAAATCGAGGGCCACGAGCGAGCGGCCGTCCGACACAGTCTGGGCGCAAAAAAAAACACCTGCAAAACCAGAGTTTGCAGGTGTATGCGTAAACGTCTCAGAGAATCAAATGGGCGGAGAGGGAATCGAACCCACGACACCAGGATTTTCAGTCCTGTGCTCTACCAACTGAGCTATCCGCCCCAGCGCGAGCGAGGGAGTTTAATGGGCTGGCCAAAACGTTACAAGGGATGCACTCGTTCTTTCAAAAACGAATCTCACCATGTGAATCATTGGTAGCGATTGCACCGGTCAGGTTATTCAATTTTTCGTTGCTGCTGCATCCAGACGTTCAAAGACTGCCTTAATCAACAGTGGGAGAATGACCGTCGCATCCGAATAGACCTCCGCAAACTGTCCGCCGTCTGCGGGACTGAAGAATTTTCCCCAGCTGACGCCTTCCGAGTATGTGCATCCTGACAAACCACCCCAGTGAACCGGCTCAGGACAAATTCGGACTCCGTACCGAAAACGCGGCGGCACAAAATCGGTGCCGCAACGATCATTCGTGATGTCGATAAACGGGCCGACCTGCTGAGCCCAGTTGCGTGGCACGCCGCCGCCGATCGTAAAGATGCCGAGATTCTTGTGACGCTTGACTCGTTGAGCGTACTCAAACAAGTCCAGAAACGGATTGAACGACGGAGCCATCTGTAACGCGTCCGCCAGAGACACACGCTTCCGTTCTTCGTCTGACATATTCTTCAGTGTGGCCTGAATCGCCCACGTCGAAAAATCGAGCCCCAGTTCACTGTCAGTGAATGCTGGAATAAACACGGGCACATCTTTTTCATAGGCACTGCGGAGAATTCCCGTGCCAAGATTTCGTTCGCTCAGCCGTTTGCCGATCGCTCGGCAGAACGTGTGCGAACACCAGACGCCGCCTTCCGGGTGTTCTTCCCGCAACACGTCTTCCACCATCTTCGACAGGTCGTTCAGGTTGGCTTCCATTTCCAACGTGTCGTAGATGCGGTTGTACCCTTTTTCGAACAAGTCTTCGTCCGACTGATTGGGGTCGGCACGATAGTGAGTCAGACCAATCGACTCCGTGAGTCCGTGAGCGATCAACGCTCCTGTGGCCACGATGGCCTGCACACAGCCGCGATCGATCAGGTCACAAACCATCTTGCCTTGTTTAGCGACGGTCATTGCGCCGGAGATCGTCATAACCACGCCACATTCCGCGTCGCTGAACATGTTCGTCAGAATCCGCGACGCCTCTCCCGCCGATCGGCCGGAGAACGCAGTGTCTGACATGGCTGCCAGCATATCGGAGAATGAGTGAACGTTGTCCAGGTTCAGGCTGACCAATGGTTTCAGCCCATCCTTACGTCCGTCATGAAGTTCTCTGTGCTGCATATTCACAAGCTCTTTGTCAAAAATTCGAAGGTAGTATCAGCGGAAGTGTAGCCACCCGATGTTAATTGAGAAGGAAGGATCGCGTGTCTCACACAGGTGTTGAACGATTCCGGAACGGGATTCCCCTGTTTAACCGATGCCACTGCAGCGTGGCGGGCCTGAGATCCCCTCGCCGTTGGCGTCGGGTTAAAAAAACGAACTTAAGGAACACGGCACACCTGCGGCCAGTCGCTCACTTCTTCAACTGTTTGCGGACAAAATCTGGAAGGCGCTGGTTAACGTTCACGCTGGCAACATCGTTCTTCAGTGGTGGCCCGGGAGTACTGCGGCCGTTGTGAATTTGCTTTCGCAATAGCGCCACCATGTCAGCGACTCGTTCCGGATGCTGCGCCGCAAGGTTGTGGTCTTCGTGCAGATCGTGGCTGAGATCGAACAACTGCACAAACGGAGGCTTCACCAGGTCGGGCCATTCCGGTGTCTTCTGAAACTGCTGCATCGCGTCCCGCCAGGCGACTGCTGATGTTGGCGCGTTTCCGTAAGCGTCCGATGAGCCGCTGCCGGGGCACAAACACAGCTTCCATGGACCATCACGAACAACCATTGGCCCTACGGATTGCATGATCAGATTCGTGCGATGTCCAGCGCTGGCGGGATCTCGCAACAGTTCTGCAAAGCTGATCGAATCCGGCGCGTGGTGTTCCTCCAGTTTTGCCGCAGACAGCTCCGCAAAGGTGGCCATCAGGTCGCAGAGTCCGACCAGCTGGCCACACTTCTGACCGGCCAGGATTCCAGCTGGCCAATGAGCAATCAACGGCACGCGCAGTCCGCCTTCGAAGACCGAAAACTTGTATCCTCGATGCGGACCACTGGCATAATGCCCTTGCTGTTCAAGCAGTCTGATCTGACCAGGCGTCGCCTGCAGAATGTTGCCTGCGTAAGGAGCCGCACCGTGGTCGGACGAAAACAGTATCAGCGTATTTTCGTAAAGCCCTTTGGCCTTCAAAGCAGCCACGACGCGTTCGACAGAATGATCAACTTCCATCACAAAGTCGCCGTAGACGCCCAGCTTGCTGCGTCCCTGAAACGCTTTGCCAGGGCTAGTGGGTGTGTGCGGCCCTGTCAGCGCCAGAAACAGAAAGAACGGCTGTTCGCTTTGATCTGCGACGAATGATTCTGTCTCGGTGTAGAACGTCTCCAGGACCTCATGATCCTGAAAGTCTTTTTCTGCAGGCCCGATTCGATTGAAAGCGCTCCACCCCTTTTGAGCAGTGACTTCGCCCTGCCAGATGTTGTCACGAGCGTACGCGTACGGATACATATCCAGGGAACCTGGCAGAATAAAGCTGTCGTCGAAGCCATACTGCGGCGGACCAATTTTTAGCGGCTGCGTAAAGTCCACATTCGTTTGATGCTGGACCTTGTCATCAATGGTGGTCATCTGAGTGCCCAGATGCCACTTGCCAATGTATCCGGTTCGATAACCAGCACCCTGCAGCATTTTTCCGATCGTGAACGTGTCGGTATCAAATCGAGGCCCCACAAAACCCCATGGTCCGCCTGGCAAAGCCTTGCCCAAACGCCATGGGTAACGGCCCGTCATGATCGCAGCGCGAGTCGGCCCGCAGACCGAGGCGTTGACATGTGCGTCGGTAAACTGCAGGCCACCAGCTGCCAGTGCATCGATATGGGGTGTCTCAATCCTGCATTGATCACCGCCGTAGCACTTCGTATCACCGATCCCTAAATCGTCAGCCAGAATAAAGACAATGTTGGGCCGCTGCGGCTGTGCAGTACAGACCGACGAAGTCAACGCAACAAGTAGCAGGGTCAAAATTCGCATACGGCACCCACGATGAGAGAATGCTGCGTTGACTAACGTAGTGTCTCACGCAGTTGACAAATTATTCGTTAAAGTGAATCGTTCGTTTAACGGACGACCTTAGCTTAGGAGACCCTATTTCAAAACCGACAAAGTTGAAAGCATCGCGCCTTCGGCTCACCGTTTTGCAAACTCTAATCTTTGGTGCCCAGCCAATGGCACGCGTTGTCGAGCACCTTCAGAACTTCTGGCTGCTTGTAAACAGGAAACGTTTCATGCCCTGGCCGAAAGTAAAACACTCGACCGGCACCAATCTTCCAAATCATACCACTGCGAAATCGTTCGCCCAGCTTCCAGGTTTCTTCGAAAACAACTTCGTCCGGCGCCGGAACGTGAAACGGTTCGTTGTACATCTCAGTCTGTTTCACATCGAATGTCGCTGGCAGGCCTTTTGCGATCGGATGTTGGGGCTGCTTCACAGTAATTGTTCCGGGTTCGCCATCCGGTCGATAGTCGGGAAAGCAACACCATGGCAGATGAACCTGTCCCACGAATTCTTTGCTGCTCTTTTTGTAACCAAAGTAGGCTGGCGTTAACACGTTTCCATGCAGCGGAACCGTGTACGGTTTGGGAGGATCAACGGACTCAATCGTCAGCGTGGCGTCGCCGACATGCTTCTGAAAATGTTCGCGACCGTCCTGCAAACTGCGCCAATTCATGGCCAGCACAAACGGCTTGGCCCAGTGAGCAGAGTGCAGGGCGATCAGGTTCAGGTCGCCGGCAACGACATGCTCCAGCACGCGTTTCGCGTTGTCGTCCGTGACATCACGCTGTCGAGCGTGCCCCCACCAGATCAGAACATCGGCCCATTCGAGGTTTGCGACGGAAAGTCCCTGCTCGGGATCATCCAGAGCGACGGAACGAAATTCCAGACCCGTTGTCGAAGCCTTCAGTTGAGCGACGATTTCGTTCCCCAGAAAGTTGTCATAAGCCTCAGCCTGGCGCGACTGACGTTCGTCCCAGACAAGAACGTGAATCGCTTCGTCACAGCGACCGATCGTCGGCGACAGCACAAAAACACAGAATATTAACAAAGCCTTCATAAGCTTCTGCCGTTTGAAAATGGATAAGAGATGCTCGGGGACACCAAGGCTGTATTCTGCAAAAGTCAGTGAAAAAACGCCAACCTGCGCAGCCAAGGGCCAGTGAACGCTGGCCACGCAAATCCCCCAGAATGCCGCCGAGGCGAATCATCCCTTTCATATGAGTCATAAAAGACGCTATATTTCACCATGGCCTTCCCGACGTATCAATTCGTAGTCGCCAGATCATGACTGAAATCACAGTCCTGCTAAGATCGATCGATGATGGAGATTCTTCTGCTAAGAATCTGCTGTTCGAGCGTAGCTGCCAATCTTAGATTGGTATTCATGGAATCGGGATGATTTGGTATTTGG